>NZ_JAPYKM010000020.1:0-114178 GCF_029623465.1 Pseudomonas sp. RIT-To-2
TACCGGTGAACCTCGTAGCCTCAACCACCCGTGTGGGACCGGGCGCCAGCTCGGGAAGCAGGCGACGCGGTATGGCTGGCAGGCCACAGCGTGCCCTTCCCGAGCTTCGCCCGGTCCTACCGGTGAACCTCGTAGCCTCAACCACCCGTGTGGGACCGGGCGCCAGCTCGGGAAGCAGGCGACGCGGTGCAGCGGGCTTACCTACAACGCGTGCCGGGTGAAGAGGTAGGCCCACACCCCCTGATGCACCAGTACGATCAACCAGAACACCACCTGGTAGCTGACCTTGCGGGTCTTGTGCCGAAACACCTGCTGAGCCACCAGCGCCCCGGGCCAGCCACCCAACAGTTCCACCAGGTGCAACACCTTTTCCGGCGTGCGCCGGCCATCCGTGCGGGCCTGGTGCTTGTCGCGCCAGTACAGCCCTGCCGCGACCAGGCTGAGGCCCAGGTACACCAGCAACACCACCGGGCGACCGCCCCGCATGAACTGCATGACCACGCCCGCCATCGGCAAGGCGCATAACAGCAACCACACCGCCAGTTTCAGCTTGAGGTAGCGTACCCCGGGCCCGCGCGGTGCCGTCGACGCCTTCGCGGCGCCTGCGTTACGGCTGGACATGGTCCCAGTCGATCCAGCCGAACCACCAGGTGGCCAGGATCAGCATGCCGAACCCGATGCGGTACCACGCGAACAGATCGTAGGTGTGGTTGGCGATGAATTTCAGCAGGCCCTTGACGGCGATCATGGCGAACACGAACGCGGTGACGAAGCCCAGGGCGAACACTGGCAGGTCGCTGGCCTGGAACAGGTGCCGGTACTTGAAACCCGAGTACACCGCCGCGCCCACCATGGTTGGCATCGCCAGGAAAAACGAGAACTCGGTGGCGGCCTTGCGCGACAGGCCGAACACCAGGCCACCAATGATGGTGGAACCGGAACGCGAAGTGCCGGGGATCATCGCCAGGCACTGGGCAAAACCGATCTTCAGCGCGTCGGGCCAGCGCATGTCATCCACATGTTCGATACGCACCACATGCTCGCGCTCCTCGGCCCAGAGCATGACGATACCGCCTGCCACCAGGGCCACGGCCACGGTGACAGGGTTGAACAGGTACTGATGAATCAGGTCGGCGAAAATCACCCCCAGTACCACTGCAGGCAGGAAGGCGATCAGCAGGTTGGCCGTGAAGCGCCGCGCCTGAGGCCGCGTCGGCAAGCCGGTGACAATTTCAAGTATCTTGCGGCGAAACTCCCACACCACCGCCAGGATCGCCCCCAACTGGATAATGATGTTGAACGCCATCGCCCGCTCGCCGCCGAAATCGAGCAAATCGGCCACGATAATCTGGTGGCCGGTGCTGGAAATGGGCAGGAACTCCGTGAGCCCCTCGACAATCCCCAGAATCAGTGCCTGAAAGGCGGTCCAAACATCCATCAAATTCCCCCAAGTGGAGCACTGCTCATGGGCAGGCTCCTGGTTTTCTTTATAGTCGTGTTCACCACGATCACAGCAAGGCGCGCCAAAGATCGGTTGCAAACCGTGAAAACTTTGTGAAATCAACGATTCGAAACGAATTGATCAGCAGGGCGGCGAAATGCTATCAGAACAGCCTGACAGTACCCTCTGACAAAACGATGAAAACAGCGGTTTTCGTGTATCACCCTGCATGCGAAAGCGACCGGTAGCTTGGCGGCCAGTTACAATCGCCTCGTTTGTCCCACGGAATCCAATAATGTTCCCCACCGCCCTCCCCCCGACGACTGCGCAACGATGAAAGTCGTGGTACTGACCGGACCCGAATCCAGCGGCAAAAGCGCGCTGACACACGCCCTGCACAACCATTTCGGCGGCCGAGTGGTGGGCGAATACGTGCGCCATTTCATCGATAGCCAGGGCCGCGACACGTCCTGGGCCGACATAACCCCGATTGCCCAGGGCCAACTGGCCTGGGAGGACGCGGCGCGGGCCGAGGGCCGGCCATTGCTGCTGCTGGACACCCACCTGTTGAGCAACATGCTGTGGAGCCGCACCCTGTTCGGCGACTGCCCGGCCTGGATCGAGAAAGCCCTGCTGGAGCGCCATTACGACCTGCACCTGCTGCTGTCGCCCGAAGGCATGCCCTGGCTGGGGGACGGCCAGCGCTGCCAACCGGAAATGGCCGACCGCCAGGCATTCTTCCGGCAGGGCCTGGACTGGTTACAGGCCCACGGCAAAAAAACGGAAATACTGCACGCAGACTGGTCCTGCCGCTGCACCGCTGCGGTCGAACACGTTCAGGCTTTGCTGGACAATACCGAGCCAAGTGTCCATTCCTGAAACACCCTGGCGCGCTCAAACCCTCGACCGTGCAGGCCTGTGCGGGCCGTGAGCGGCACTGTTAACCCAGCGTTACAGCCTGGGCCAGCGTTGTCGGCCGGCCACTGGCCACTGTTCATCGGCAATCCTTGCGCCCCACTGTCTCACCGCCGTTACACCCGCTGCCGGCCACAACGCGTCAGCGGTGTTAAGCCTTTGATTCACATGGCTCTGTAAAAACTGGCACACCCCCTGCTCTCTCTCTCGCAACGCCAACAAGGCCGGCGAAAACAACAAGAGGGATGGCCATGAACGGGACAACTCATACAGGCATTGCTTGCCTGCTGCTGATGGGGTGCTGCTACAGCCTGACTGCCCAGGCCGCTGGCGATGGCACCATTGTGCTTCAGCGTCAGGTGCAGCCACGCGTGGCCTACCACCCCACCATGCGCCCAGACCCCAATCCCCTGACCGTCAATACCAACGTGTCGAAGGTGGTCACAGGGGCCGTCAACACCGAGCTGAGCGACGGCGATATCGCCAGCATCAGCAGCGGCAACAGCATCACCCATCTGCTCATGCCTGACGGCAACCTGCGCGGCCTCAACAGCACCGCCAGCGCCCCATTGCCCGGCATGGCCGCCGGCCACGGTGGCGGCTCGGGCAACGGTATTTCAAACACCGTCAACTCGGCCCTGACCCAAGGGCTGGCCCCCCTGCGCATGCTCAGCGGGGGCCAATGACATGAAGCGCGCCCTGCTCGCCCTTGCCCTGCTGACCAGTTGCAACGCGTTTGCCGACAGCAACGTGCCGGTGGTCAACACCGCTGTCATGGACAGTACCGGCCAAGGCTATGTCGGCAACCTGAACATCAACCAGGCCTCCGGCGACCTGCAACAGCAGGCCAACGCACGCGCCATCGCCAGCGGCGGCCAGGTCAGCGCCACCACCCAGATCAGGCAAGTGTCCAGCGCCGCGGGCAACGCGGCCATGAACGCGCGGGCCTCGATCCAGGGCAACTCATTCACCAACGGTAGCGGCGCACTGGGCATCAACCAGTCCGCCGGGGCCACCAACCAACAAGCCAATGCCATGCGTCTGACCACCAGTGCTCAGCCGCTCAGCATTGACGACAGCGCCCTGTCCCAACAGAACGTGGCGCTGGCAAAAGGCTCCGACTCAGCAGGCTCCCCGCTCGGCAACCGCCAGGTCAACACCGATGACCAGGCCTTCACCGGTAGCCGTGGGCTGATCCAGCTGAACCAGAGCGCCGGGGTGGGGAACCGCATGGGCAACACCCTGAGCGTAAGGGTCGCTGATTGACCCTCCTAAATAGAAACAACACTTAACTAAAATAAGCACGGAGAAACACCATGAAACCTGCAATGGCACTCAAGCCGCTTGTATTCGCCCTCGCTGCCGTCATGGCTGTCGCCGCTCACGCGGCCGACGATCGCAACCAGGGCGGTCACGGTGACCCTCACCATGGTGGACATCAACAGCAACCCGATCCCATGCTTCAAATTCAGCTCACCGCCGGCGCCGCCGCAGTGGTGTCGGACGCTCAGCACAGCTCCGGCAACGCCGTGGTCAACCAAGGCACCAAGAACTCGGCCACTATCGACTCGTCGGCCGCCAACTCCAACGGCAACCTGGGCGTGAACGTGGCTGGCGGTGACGCCAACCAACAAGACAACGCCGCCGCGATCGCCACTGCCGACGAAAGCTTCATCTTCGGCAGCGCCTATGCGCAAACCACGGCCACCCAGTCCAACACCAGCAACACCGTGGCCAACTACTCCACCAGCGCCAAGACCAGCCTGACCGGCACCGCCAACGGCAGCTCGGGCAACATTGGCATCAACGTCACCTCTGGCGACTACAACCAACAGAAAAACAACCTGGCCATTGCCGTGTCCGGCGGCCGCGTAGCCGGCGCCAGCGCCTCGGCCGACCAGACCTCCACCGGCAATACCGTGGGCAACGTGGCCGACCGCACCTACAGCAAAGACACCCTGTACGCCACCTTCCACGCCACCGGTTCCTACAAAGGCACCGGTACCGGCACCGTTGGCGGCGGTGACTCCCACGGTGGCCAGCCTGGCTGGGGCGGCCAGGACAACCGCGGTGGCAACAACGGTGGGCATCAAGACCCTACCCAACCGCTGGCCTTCAAGGAAAGCGGCAGTGTCGAGCTCAACGGTGTAGCGTCGTATCAAGTGCTGACCCCTACTGGCTGGGCCAACCCTGTGAACAACAGCGCCTCGGTCTCCAACTCGCTCAACAACGTGTCGGGTAACGTCGGTGCCAACGTGTCCGCGGGTATCGGCAACCAACAAAGCAACTCCCTGTCCATTGCTGCCGGTTGCAAAGCCTGCATGTAATCCGGACAGTCTTGAGAGCCTCCGCAAGGGGGCTCTTTTTCAGCACGACCCAGCAAGGCGACTCGACCATGCGCATTCCTGCCCTCCTCCCGTTATTGCTGCTGTTGGCTGGCCCCGCGTGGGGCGCCCACATGTCCGTGCCCGCGTTGCCGGGTGGCTCGGTCATCTACAAGCCAGTGCAAAGCATGCGTGAGCGGCACTTTTCCGACCTGGTCGAACAGAAAACCGATTTCAGTTGCGGCGCCGCCGCGCTGGCGACGGTACTGCGCCAGGCCTATTGGCTGGACGTCGATGAAAAGACCGTCATAGAAGGCATGCTCGCCCATTCCGACCAGGACACCGTCAAGGTGCAGGGCTTCTCGATGCTGGACATGAAGAAGTACGTGGAAAGCATCGGCATGCGGGCCCGTGGCTACCGGATACCCGCCGACAGCCTGGACAAGATCACCATTCCGGTGGTGGTACTGATGGACATCCGAGGCTACAAGCATTTCGTCGTGATGCAGCGTGTGCAGCGCGACTGGGTCTATGTGGGTGACCCTGTGCTAGGGCACAAGCGTTACACCCGCCAGGACTTCGAAAAAGGCTGGAACGGCATCATTTTCGCCGTCATTGGCCAGGGTTACGACAAGACCAATGTCCTGCTCGCACCGCCGCTGCCATTGACCGCCAAGGGCCAGCTGGATCAGTTCAAGCCCGTGCAAGACGCAGATCTCATGGACTTCGGCTTCATCCAGAGTGATTTTTTCTAAATAAAAAAAGGGGCACGAAGCCCCAGGAGCACCCCATGAATACTCAGCAATGGCTGTTGGCCCTGTGCCTGGCAGCCAGTGTGCCGGCGCACGCCAGCCCGGCATTCCAACCGATAGAGGTCAAGGACTCCGAACTTTCGACATTGCGCGGCCGCTTCGTGATGCCCGGGCGCATCATCAGCTTCGGCGTCGTCATGTCCACCACCTGGCAGAACGCCAATGGCGACATCATTGGCGCACACGCCAACCTGCAAGTGCAGGCCACCACGATCAAACCGCAATTCTACGTGCAGATGGTCAACGAAAAAGGCACCGGCACCGCCAACCTGGCGCAGAACCCCGGCCAGGGCGTGATCACAGGCGGCGCCGGCCTGAATGCCACCCAGGGCGTCACCCAGTCGGTGCGCGCCGCGGGCGACAACAACAGCGCCTACAACAACGTCGACCTCAGCGTCACCCAGGCCAACCAGGCGCCTGCTGTCAGCGCACCGCAGGGCCAGGTGCTGGCCCCCGGCAGTTCCATCACCGGCAGCAATGGCGCGGGCAGCATGACCGTGGCCAGCAACGGCAATGGTGTGCAGCTGTCGATCCAGGCCAACAACAACCAGGGTTCGACCCTGCAGTCCCTGGGCCAGGGCGGGCTGTCGCAACTGACGGCATTGACCGGCAGCACCAACCAGGTCAGCAACCTGACCCAACTGAATGTGGTGCTGGGCAACAAGTTGCCGGGCTCCGGCTCGATCGACGCTGGCCTCAGCCAGCTCAAGGGCCTGCGTAACATGGGGTACTGAACCACGTTGCCTGAAAAACTGGACTACGCTTCGTCTCAAAATAAATGCAGTCACAAGGGACGGCTCACCATGCAACGATCGCTTTCGTTCAACGCTGTGGTCTGCTTGAGCGCGCTACTTCCAGCGACGCTTCTGCAGGCCGCCCCCGACCCCCAGGTCGAGGAGCTGAAACAGGAACTGGCGCAACTCAAGCAACGTTACGATCAACAGCAACAGGCCCTGATGGTATTGGAACAACGGGTCCGGCAGGTCGAAGAAGCCCCCGCCGCCCCGCCGCCCAAACGCCTGAGCAAATCCCCGGCCGAACCCAGCAAGGCCCAGACCGTGGCCACCGGTGCCCCAGGCACCAGCGCTGCCCAGGCCAGCGGGGGCGCGGCGGGCGGGGCTTCCTACGGGCAATCGCTCAAGGACGACCAGGCCCCGGCGCAGAGCGTCAACAACCTGTATGACGAGAACACCGGGTTCTTTGGTGGCGGCAAGTTCAGCCTGGAGACCGGCATCACCTATTCGCACTACGACACCCGCCAACTGGTACTCAACGGTTTCCTGGCGCTGGACTCGATTTTCCTCGGCGACCTCAACGTCGACCGCATCAAGGCCGACACCTGGACCCTGGATGTCACCGGCCGCTACAACATCAACAACCGCTGGCAGTTCGACCTGAACGTGCCGGTCATCTATCGGGATTCGGAATATCAGTCCGGTGGCGTGGGCGGCGACAGCACGAAAATCTCCCAGGAGTCGGTGAGCCGCGACCCGACCATCGGCGACATCAACGCCGGCGTGGCCTACAAGTTCATGGACGAAGGCCCCTACCGGCCTGACGCGGTGGTCAGCCTGCGCGTCAAAGCCCCTACCGGCAAGGACCCCTACGGCATCAAGCTGATTCGTTCGAGCACCAACGACAACCTGGCCGTGCCTGAAACCCTGCCCACCGGTAACGGCGTGTGGTCCATCACCCCCGGTATTTCGCTGATCAAGAGCTTCGACCCGGCGGTGCTGTTCGGCAGCTTCGCCTACACCCACAACTTCGTGAACAGTTTCGACGACATCGACCCCAACGTGGGTAGTTCGGTTGGCGGCAAGGTCGATCTGGGCGACAGCTTCCAGATCGGCGCCGGCGTGGCCTTCGCCCTCAACGAGAAGATGAGCATGTCCTTCTCGCTGACCGACCTCATCCAGCGCCGCAGCAAGATCAAGCAGGACGGCGGCGACTGGCAGGGCGTGCCGGCCAGCGACGCCAACGCCGGCTACTTCAACATCGGCATGACCATCGCCGCCAGCGACTCGCTGACCATCGTGCCCAACCTGTCCATCGGCATGACCGACGATGCCCCCGACTTCACCTTCAGCCTGAAATTCCCCTACTACTTCTGACCTGTCGAAAAGTTGAGTCGACAGGCCTCGCACCCGGTCCCATGACAGAGACCGGGCGCGGGGCCCGTTCGTTTATGAGGCGAGGTTTTCATGGATCTGGGCATCAAAGGGCGCGTCGCGCTGATCACCGGGGCCGCTGGCGGTATCGGCCAGGCCACCGCCAAACTCTTGAGTGAAGAAGGGGTATTGCTGGTACTCAGCGACCTCAAGCAAGAAGCCCTGCAAGCGGCGTTCGTCGACTTGCCGGGGGAGTACCTGCTGGTGGCAGCTGACACGACCGACCAGCGCCAGGTGAACGAGATCGTGGCCAAGGGTGAAGAACGCTTCGGCAAGGTCGACATCGTGGTACACACCAGCGGCGTGACCGGCGCCAAGGGCGACCCGCTGGAGCTCACCGATGCGGACTATGAAGAGGCCTGGAAAACCGACTTCTTCTCTTCGGTGCGCGTGGCCCGCGCCACCATCCCCCGTATGCGCCCGCGCGGCTGGGGGCGATTCGTGTGCATCACCTCGGAGAATGCCGTGCAACCGTATTACGACGAGGCGGTCTATAACGTCGCCAAGGCGGCGCTGGCGGCATTCGTCAAGAACCTGTCGTACAAGGAAGCCGAACACGGTGTACTGTGCAACACCGTGGCGCCTGCCTTCATTGCCAGCGGCATGACCGACCAGATGATGGAAAAGCGCGCGAAGGAAAACGGCCTGTCGTTCGACGAAGCCGTCGCCAGTTTCCTTGAAGAAGAACGCCCCGGCATCGTCCAGAAACGTCGCGGCAAAGCCGAGGAAGTCGCGGCTGTCATCGCCTTGCTGGTGTCCGAACGCGCGTCATTCGTCAACGGCAGCAATGTTCGCGTCGACGGTGGTTCGGTGCAGGCCGTGCAGCAGTAACCCATCCAGCGCGCCGGCCCTCCGGCGCCGTTTCGCGAAGCAGGCGCCGCGGTGCCAGTGACGGCCAGCTATTGCAATCGCTTCACCTCCCGGTGAGCCCCGCGCGCGGATTCGTGGTAAATATCATCCAGCCAACCGGCGATCTCGCCTTCGGTGACGAAGTCGGGGATGACCACCTCATGCATCCGCGAGTGCTTGCCCTCGCCGGTATCAACGCGGAATACCTGCCAGTGTTCGCCGGACTTGCGCACCCCCAGCAATGTGCCGAATACGTCGTAGATCATCATGGCGTGCCTCCCTGGGCCTGGTTTCGTGGAAAAGAATCTTGCTCGCAGAGTACCCAGACACTACACCCCCGGGCCAATGCTGGTTTGCTCTAACTTAATGCCCTGCCCCTCAGTAGAACGATAACGTCTCCACGCCCTTGCCACACGCAAGGGTCCGCACCACCTGCCCCGAGGCCAGGTCCACCACGCTGATGGACCCGGCATCATGGTTGGCGATCAGTACCGTGCGGCCATCTTCGTGGAAGGCCATGTCCATCGGCCCTTTTTGCAAATGGACCGGCTGCTGGGCATCGAGACTGGCAGGCAACACCGTGGCCAGCGGCTCTTCGTGACTGGTCACCACCAGGTAGCGGCCATCGGGGCTGTAGCGTGCGATCTGCGCGGGTTTGCGGTAGCCCTGCAGGTCGATGGTGCGGGTGACCTGGTCGGTGCGGGTATCGACGACAAACAGCTGCGGCAGGGCATCGGACACCAGCACCAGGGTGTCGCCACTCGGTGACAGGCCGATACCGTCCAGTGGCCCTGCCAGTTCGATGTCCTTGATTCGGCGACGCGCCCGCAAGTCGATCACCGAAACGAACGCATCTTCCTCGTTTTCGGTATAGAGCTTGGAACCGTCGGGCAGCAACTCCATGCGATGGGCGTTGCTGGAGCCGGTTTCGATGGCGTGCAGGATACGCCCGCTCTCGGCGTCCATTTCCAATACCACGCCGCTGTTCTCGCACAGGCAGTAGAGCTGGCCCTGGGGCCCCCACCGCAGGCAATGCGGCGCCTTGAACGGGGCAACGCTGAGGGTCCGGACATGGCGGCGGGCGTGCAGGTCGATCACCGCCAGTTCATGGCCTGGGTGCGGGTTGTCGCCATGCTTGCCGTCGCCGTAGATGGGCACGTAGGCCAAGCGTCGGTCGGGGGAAATGGCCAGTTCATGGACTCGCGGGGTGAAGCCGTCGAGGGCGCGCAGCGGCCGGTAGGTGATGGGGTCGAGGAACAGCACCTTGTTGCCGATCTTGTCGATGGCGATCAGGCCGGCGTGGCCGGTCACGGTGTTGAGCGCAGGGGTCGAAGTCATGCAGTCAGCCTCTGGTTGCGCCGGGCATGGGAAACGCAGCAAAAGCCCGGGCCGATGCAAGGCTTGACCCCCTCAACGCCCGGAAAGTTTCCCAAAACGCGGCCCGCGCACGCGGCACTCCTCAACCGCGGCGGTACTCACGGGGCGTTGTCTCGAAGCGGGCGCGGAACGCCCGGCTGAAATGCGCCATGTCGACAAACCCCCAGCGGTAGGCGATTTCACTGATCTGCCGGGCCGCCAGTGCTGGGTCGCGTAGATCACGGGCGCAGCGTTGCAGGCGGCTGAGCAGCAGGTAACGGCCAAAGGATGTCTGCTCTTGCTGAAACAGGCGGTTGACGTAGCGCGGCGTGACGCCAAAGCAAGCACTCACCCCCGCCACGCTCAAGTCCTGGTCGCCCAGGTGGGCCTTCACGTAATCCTTGATGCGCAACAGCAACGCCGTGCAGCGCGCACTGCCGGCCAGCGTGCCTTGCCCCTGGCCACGCTGAAACAGGGCCATGGCCAGCAGGTCCAGGCCCTGTTCGCCCAGACACACCTGCTGGGCAGCCGGCAATTGGTCTTCCAGGGCACCCAGGCCCAGCAGGAAGTCGGCCACCAGGCGCTCCAATGGGTTATTTCGTGACATCGCCCGTGCCGTCAGGTACTCAAGGTTACCCAGACGCCGCTGCAAGCTGGCGCGAGGGATCTGCACCACGGTCTGGCGAAATGCCCCATCGAAGTGCAGCCGGTAAGGCCGGCGCGTGTCGTAGATAGCGAAGTCGCCCACCTCCAGGCATGCCTCGCGCCCCTCCTGCTCCACCCCTGCCCGGCCTTCACGGGCAAAGCCGAGCAGCACGTACTCGGCATCGCCATGGGCGATGGCCCGGCGGTCTCGCACCACGGTCTGCGCCTGGGCACGCACATCGACCAACGCCAACTCGCCCAGGCGCGCCGCCTGCAAATGGCCTTCGAACCCCTCGGGGGAACCGAGCCGGCACTCCAGTGGCACGAAGGTATCGCACACCACTTCCTGCCAGTAGGCCAAGCGCTCCCGCGGCGCCACGCTGTCAGTCGTGAACTGGATACTCATGGTCAACAACCCTCGATCAACCTCGATACGGGCGTTTTTGATGCAATTCCTGCTCCGCCTGCCCCCCTTGTGCCGGGGCAGTCAATTTTCAGTTCCCGTGGGTCCTACTGCCCCGCTACCGAGCGGCCCTAGGCTGTGCTCAACCGAAAAGCCGAGAGCCTCACCATGCAAAAACCGATAAAAGTCGCCTGTGTGCAAGCTGCCCCTGTGTTCCTGGACCTGCACGCGACGGTCGACAAGACCATTGACCTGATAGCCCAGGCCGCCGCCGCGGGTGCCGAGTTGATCGCCTTTCCGGAAACCTGGATTCCGGGCTACCCGTGGTTCCTGTGGCTCGACGCACCGGCCGCGTACCTGCCGTTGGTACACCGCTACCATGAGCAATCGCTGGTGCTCGACAGCACCGAGGCCCGGCGCATCAGCGACGCGGCCCGCGAACACGGCATCCATGTGGTTCTGGGCTACAGCGAACGGGCCAAGGCCAGCTTGTACATCGGCCAGTGGATCATCGACGACCAGGGGCAGACTGTGGGGGTACGCCGCAAGCTCAAGGCCACCCATGTAGAACGCACCCTGTTCGGCGAGAGCGATGGCAGTTCGCTGCGCACCTTCGACACCACGCTGGGCACCCTGGGGGCCCTGTGCTGCTGGGAGCACCTGCAACCGCTGTCCAAATACGCCCTGTACGCCCAGAACGAGCAGATTCACGTGGGCGCCTGGCCGAGCTTCAGCCTGTACCGCCATGCCACGGCAGCCCTGGGCCCGGAGGTGAACATCGCTGCATCGCGGGTGTACGCCGCCGAAGGCCAGTGCTTCGTGATCGCCCCCTGTGCCCTGGTGTCACCGCAGATGATCGAGTTGCTGTGCGACACCGACGCCAAGCGCCATCTGCTGCAGGCCGGTGGCGGCCATGCGCGGATCTTCGGCCCCGATGGCAGCGAACTGGCCACGCCGCTGGCAGAGAATGAAGAAGGCCTGCTGTATGCCACCCTGGACCCTGCGGCGCTGATCTATGCCAAGGTGGCCGCCGACCCGGCCGGGCACTACTCGCGCCCAGACGTCACCCGGCTGATGCTCAACCGCGCGGCCAACCCGTGCGTGGTCGACTTCTGCGCCCCCAGCTTCGAGAGCCTGGAGCCGGGTACCGACACCCCCAGCGGCGCGCAGGAGGCCTGAGATGGAATCGGCGATCCCCGACCACCTGCGTCAGCAACGCCAGTGCCCGGCAGCGACACCGGCCCACTACCAACCGCCTTTCCCGGCCTGGTCATCGCGCTTCAGCCCCCTGACCGGTCAGGTGGTGATGGCCTGTTTCGGCGTGCAAGGCCGCGACGGCATTGCCCTCAGCGACCTGGCGCCCATCACCGAGCGGTTTTCCATGGCCGACGGCCCGCTGTTCTGGGATGGCGCCGAATGCGTGGATGCCGAGGGTTTTCACACCGGCATCGCCATCGCCTACTGGGCTGACGTGCAGGCCTTCGCCCGGTGGCAGCAGACCTGCGGGTTTACCGCCTGGTGGCAACACGAAGCCCGCGAGCGCGGTCCATTGGGCTGGTTCATGGAAGTGGTGTGCCCTACCGCCGAGCGCTTCGAGACGGTGTTTTCATCCCCGGACCGCGCCGAAGGCATCGGCCACCTGGCCAGCCACGTCAGCGCGCCGATTCTGGAACATGGCTACTGGGGTAGCGCCCGCGATCGCCTGCCCATTGCCCAGGTCGATCCGCTACCGGGGCGTGCGCCGGCCAGCCGGCCCCCGCCCCACGGCAAGCGGGTACGCCTGCCAGGCCGTGACAACCTGTGCCTGATCCGCTCCGGCCAGGACTGGAGCGACACCCGTGGCGAGGAGCGTCGGCTGTATTTGAATGACGTGCGCCCGGTGCTGGAAACCGGCATGACCTTCCTGCGTGACCAGGGCGGCGACATCGGCTGCCTGAGTTGCCGGTTCATGCAGGCGGTGGATCGCAGCGGGCTGCCCATCGATAAAAGCTTCGGCCTGGCCTGGTTCGATGATCTCGCCCACCTGGAACGCTGGGCCAAGACCCACCCCACGCATGTGGCGATCTTCGGCGGGTTCATGAGCTACGTGCAAACCCTCAACTTCCAGATTCAGTTGCGGCTGTATCACGAAGTGGCGGTCATACCGGCCAGCGCGCAGTTTTTCGAATACGTCAATTGCCACCCCGGCAGCGGCCTGCTCTCGCGCTGACCGCACCGCTCATTCATCTACTCGGTTGCGCTGGCCCGGCCAGCGCAGGCCTCGCCACGCCTGGAGTTCGACCATGTACCTGTTCACCCGTGCCCCCCGTCACCTGGGCCTGCTGGCCCTGGCCTGCGGCGCCAGCAGCGCCCAGGCCCTGGAAATCACCGCCGGCGACTACGAGCCATTGCCCGTGGGTGCCAGTGCACTGCTGCTGTACGTTCAGCACGCCGACAACAGCGATTACTATCAGCAGGGCCACAAGGTCTCGGATAACTTCCGACTCAAGACCGATGTCAGCCTGCTGCGCTACATCCACTCCATTGGCCTGGCCGACGACCTGGTGGTCGAACCGCAAGCCATTCTGCCGTACGGCCACCTTCATGGCAGTGGCGACGCCAGCGCGCTAGGCCAGACCACCGGCACCGGCGACCTGATACTGGGCGCGCCGGTGAAGTGGCGGCTGAACACTGCGAACAAGGACATTGTGTCGCTGGCGCCCTACGTCTATGTGCCCACCGGCAGCTACGACCGCGATGATGCCCTGAACCTGGGTGAGAACCGTTGGCGCTTGTTGCTGCAGGGCGCTTACATTCACCACTTCAATGCACAGTGGGCACTGGACACCGCGGCGGACGTGTCCTGGTTCGGGCCCAACCACGACTACACCAGCGGCGGCATGACGTTGAAGCAGCAGGCCCGCTACGAGTACCAGGCCTACCTGCGCTACAACCTCTCGCCCACTACCCAGGTGGCAGCGGGGGGCGGACGGGTACAGGGTGGCAAGACGTCGGTAGCCGGGGTGGACCAGGATGACACCACCGACACCACCTATGCCCGGGTGATGGTTACCCATATGCTCACCGCGTCGCTGCAGATGCAAGTCGAAGCCGGGCGAGACCTTGAGGTAGAGCAAGGCTTCAAGGAAAAGGCCCGCCTGAACCTGCGGTTGGCCAAATTGTTCTAGCTCTCCCCCATGTCGACGGCGCACGCGGCCGCCTGATGCTGCGCGGCGTTCTGGAAGCAGCCCAAGTCCGCATAGCAGCGGACCTGGCCGCGTCGGCAGCGCACGCGGTAGACCTGATGCTGCGCGGCGTTCGGGACGCCGCTACGCGGGGCCACTTACTTATGCCAAAACCGCCGGTGCGCGCTTTTTTGGTTCTTTCCCCCGGCGCCGGGAAACGGGCACAGTAACCGCCCCCCGGCCTCTGGAACCCGCGTCAACATGCACCTGGATCTGCGCCAGCTTCGCCACTTCATTGCCCTGGTCGAGTTTCGCAACTTCGGCCTCGCCGCCCAGTCGGTCAATATCTCCCAGTCGGCCTTCAGCCGCAGTATCCAGGCGCTGGAACAAAGCTTCGGCGCACGGCTGATCGATCGCAATCGTAACCTGGAGCCCACCAAGAAAGGCCTGATCGTGCTGGAGCACGCGCGGCTGCTGGTGGGCAACGCCCACAACCTGATCAATGAAGTGCGCCAATTCAACGAGCGCGAGGCCGGCGAGCTGTCGTTCGGCTGCGGCCCGGCGCCCGCCGCCTGGCTGATGCCCCAGGCCATCGGCCACTTCACCCGCCAACTGCCGAAGGTGCGCCTGCGCTTCCACGTGGACAACTGGCAGGCCCTGGGGCAACGGTTGCTGGCCGAGGAATGCGAGTTCTTCGTCGCCGACGCCCGCCATTTCGAATTCGACCCCGACTACCGGGTGCAATTGCTCAGCCCTCACCGCTGGGGGTTCTGCTGCCGCATCGGCCATCCGCTGGCATCCTTCGATGAGGTCAGCGTAGAGCAACTGTTCAGCTACCCCCTGGCCGGTACCGTGCGCCCGCCCAACCTGCGCAAGGCGCTGGTGGAGCTCAGCGGCCGCCCTGACTTCCAGACCAGCATCGAGTGCGACAATGGCTATAGCCTGGTGGCCGTGATCCAGCATTCCGATGCGATAGGCACCACCAACGTCAGCCGCAGCAACCCCTACCTGCAGCAGGGCCTCAAACTGCTCAAGGTGCGTGGGTTGGACCCGCAGGCAGCGGAGTTCTACACCCACTACGGCATCGTCAGCCGCGCCGGCTACAAGCTGTCCTACCTGGCACAGACGCTGATCGAAGCCTTCCTGGAAGCTGACCGGGCCATGCAGGCCGTGGAAGCCGGCTTGCCGCCGCTGCCAAGCGATGGCAGCGACCGGCTGCGAGATGTGCTTACAGGGCTTGCACACTGAAGTCCGTGATCCGCTGCCGGGACCACACCGAGCGGAAACCGAAGTAACCCGGCGCAGGCAAGCCTGCCAGCGCCTGGTGGAACACCCGTTCACCGTCGACACTGAAGCCGGTGCCGTCAGCGGTGACTTCGATCACTACCTGATAATCGTGCCCCGCCTTGAGCAGGTGCCCTTCATCCAGCCATTCGCCCAGCAAAGGCCGGCGCACACTGCCGTCGTAGCGGCGAAAGCGCGTGGTGGTATTGCCGTTGCCGCCCATGCCCACGTACCAGGTGGCCAGCGAGTCATAGCTTTCCAGCACGCCGTCGCGCACTGACAACCCGCTTCCATTCACCTCGTGGGCCGCCCAGAAGCAGTTGAAGTCCGACAGCCTGTCATTGGCCTTCCCTTCCACCAGCACCTGGCGGCGAAACGCGATGCGGTAGGCGCCGGCAAGCCGCTCTGTCAGCCACAGGGTCATGCCGGCGCTGGTGTCCATCACCAGCCCTGCGCCCTGGACGGTCACCGCGGAGTCATCAGGGCACTCGGCCTCCACCCGCCACCGGCGGGTATCAAGGTGTTGAAAACGGTCCTGGATGATCACAGGTCCCGGGGTATTGCCTTCCATGTAGAACACTCCAGCTTCACTGCTCATGGGAAATCGGGCGGCCGGCCAGCGCCAGCAGGGCCATGGCCGTCAGCCCCCATTGGGCGACCGCGTTGGTGGACAGGTTGGCGCCCGCCGAGGTGCCCGCGCGTTCATCGATGACGGACACCGGCCCCGGCTCGCTCAGGTCCCGCACGTAGGCCGGTACCAGCACCTGGTGCAGTTCGCGGTTGGGCCGCGGGATACCCCCGGAGCCGGCGGCGAACTCTTGCCAGGCCCGGCGTTGCAGGCTGCGGTCGTTCAGCCGCCAGCCGGCGAATGCAGTCAGGCGCGCGTGGCCCTGGGCCAGGTTGAGGTTGCCCAGCGGCTTGCCCAAGGCATGGCGCACCTGCTCGGCGGGGGCGTTGTACAACCTGCAGTAATCCAGCCAGGCGCTTTCGAACCGTGCCGAAGGCAATACCTGCAAGAGCTCGCTGCAGATTTCCGCCAAACCGAACACGGCCGACAGGTGCGACACGGTCAGCTTGCCGCTGGTGTCGATATCGAAGCGGCCGCTGTCCAGTTCCATCTCGCCGACACCGGTGAAAAACCCATGGGGCTGGGCGGCGATGCTGTCCATGCTGTTGCGCAGGCGACGGGCCAGCGCTGGGTCGCCGGTCCGCTCCCACTCGGTGAGCCAGGCCGCGGCGATGGCGCCCCAGTCAGTGCCGAAGGCGATGCTGGCGTAGCCGTCGCGGGCATCGCGCTGCTGGCCCACCTTGCGCCCTGGCACCACCTCGCGCAGGGTGCGCAAGGCCTCGACCTGGGCGTGCATCAACTCACCTACCCGCTCGTCGGCCGTCAGGTAATACAGGAACCGACGGTTGGCCACCGTGGAGATCCGCAACTGCTTGGCGCTGTCGCCCCAGTGCTGCACGTTGTGCCGAGAGCCCAGCGGGGCGAAGCGGCCAATGTGGTGCACGTCCACTTCACCGGTGTGGCGAGTCATGGCTTCAGCCATGCGGAACACGTCATGGCGCCCGGTGCGCAGAAAGTAGTACCACAGCCACAGGTCGGTGCTCAGTTCGGAGTTGTCCCAGGCGTAGCCACCCACGTCGTAACGCCACACATGGCGGTCTTCGTCGTAGGTGTGCATGACATCGCCGTAGTCCCAGAAACCGTACCAGCGACGCTGCTCTACTTCGTCGCGGTAGAAGTCGAAATAGAACGCCAGTTGCGCTTCAAGGCCGCGGGTAGCCGAGGCATAGGGGTCTGCGGGTGCCCAGTCAGGGCCGAACACCCCGGCACGGTGCAAACGGGAAGGGTCGGCCACCAGAAGGGGTGGGTCCTGAATACGCCGGGCGATGTCCACCAGTTGCGCGTTGCTGGGCGTGGCGGCGACACACTGCAGTTCGATCTCGCTGGTGCGCGCCACACCCAAGGGTGTGCCGAACCCAGGCTCGTAGTCCTCGTAGGTGATGTCCAGGGCTTCGCGCTGGCGGGGGAAGTCGGTTTCGCCCATCCCGTCATGGTAAAACCGCAAGTCCATGGGCGCCGCCTGGGCGGCCCATAGCCACAGCGTCACCTGGGCCAGGTCGGTATGGGCGTCGCTGATATCCAGTTGCGCCGGGTAGCTCTGCCAGAAATTGCGCACGCCGAACACCACGCCGCCACCGGGCGACCCCAGGTAACCTACCCCGGCCGCGCGCTCGCCGGTGGCGCTGTTGAGCCAGCCATGGCCCTGGGCGGTGCGCTTGGTGATCTGATAGCCGTCCGGGTGGGCCTGCAGCAGGCGGTAACTGCCGAACGCCGGGATGTATTGCAGGCGTTGGGCAACTTCAGGGGCGAACTGCGCCACCGGCGGCGTCGCCCGGCCTTCGATCTGCGCACGCCGCACCGCTTCCCCGGGGTCGCGACGCAGGCCGGTGAGGCCGCGTACCGCTTCGGCGAAGACACCGCCATTGGCCGCCACGAAGCGGACATGGCGGTCGTGCAGGGCCGCCGTCTGCGGGGTGTCGAAGCGCAGCGCGATGCCCTTGATGAAGTCCTGATGCTCGTCGGCGTCGAACACGAACGAGTGCACCAGGCGCAAACGGTCGCTGTGGGCGTAAGCGTACAGGCGCAGGGTAAAGGGCAGCAGGCGCCGCGTGCCCTGGCTCAGCTGGTGGCTGCCGCGCAAGGTGATGACCGCACGCACCGGGCCCTGCTGTTCGACCACCACGGTGTCGATCTGACTGCGGTATTGCTCGAGCCGGGTACCCGGCTGGTCAGGGTCACCCTGGACGTGCAGCAGCAGGTGGCCGCCTTGCAGGGTCGGCTGGCCCTGGCGGCTGACACGGGCCAGCAGCACATCGCCCTGGCGTGGAATTTCGCAGCGCAGCACGCCAGTGTCCAGCACCAGGTGGTCCGCGTGCTCCGTCACCAGGCTTGCGCTGGCGGCCGGCGGCGCCACCAATGGGCCGAGTTCATAGCGGGCTGCCACCTGTGACTGGGGCCCCAGGGCATGGGCGCTCCACTTCAGGCTGCCATCCGGCCAATAGGCCAGCGGCCAGCTCTGCACGGGCGCCACCTGGCCCTCCCCACGCAGCTCGAAACCGCTGCTGGCCGGTACCAGGCCCTGAGGCCAGGGCGTGCCCCAGGTGACCCCGGCGAAACTGCCCGGGACGTTGCCGCCCAGCCAGCCCAAGGCAGTGCGCAACGGCCCGGACGCAGGCTTAGCCGCCCGGGCACTGCCGATAAAGGGAACGCCGCCAGCCAGTAGCGCACTGCCGCGCATGAAGCTGCGGCGGTTGAACATCATCGAGTCCATTGCTTCGCGCCCCTAGAAGTCATAACCGAGGGTGACGCCCACCGTGCGCGGGTCGCCCAGCACGCCGAAGGCAGTGCCGTAGTCGCCGGTATTGAGCGACTGGTAGTAACGTTTATCAAGGGCGTTGTTCACCCACAGCGAGGTGCTCCAGTGCCCCTCACCGTACTTGCCGCCCAGGCCGGTGGAGAGCGCCAGCACGCCATAGCCGGGAATGCGGGTGAAGGCCGAGTCGTCCACCGTGCCATAGGCCCAGGTGCGATAGGCCCAACGCCCGGCCACGAAGGCATCCAGGCCGTCCAGGGCCTGCCACTCGTAGCGGCTGCCGAGGGTGTAGGTAAGCTTCGGCGAGCGGAATACGCGGTTGCCGCTCTGGTCACAGGTGGCCGGGGCGTTGGCCGCCAGGGTCACTTCCGGTGGGCAGGTGGCGTTCTTGAAATCCAGGTACTTGTTGTCCAGCAGCGTGGCGTTGAAGTCGATGCTCCAACCCGGCAGGGGCTTGAGGTTCAAGGTGGTCTGTACCCCTCGCGAACGCAGGGTGCCGGCGTTGATCAGGTAACTGCTCTGGCTGTCCAGGTCGTAGGCGGTGGTCTGGAATTTGGAGATCTGCGACCAGAACAGCGCCGTGTCCAGGTTCACCCGGCTATCCAGCCAATGGCCCTTGAAGCCCAGTTCGGCGCCCTTGGTGGTTTCCGGGTCGATGAACAGACTGTCGGTACCGGCCTTGGTGGCCGCGCCAGAGGATATGTTAAGGCCACCGGACTTTTGCCCGTAGGCCACCGTCAGGTAGGTCTGCAGGTTCGGCTGCAACTGGTAGCTGAAGTTGACCATGGCCGCCGGCAGGTGGCTGTACTGGTTGAGGTCGCCGGAGTCGAAGTCGTTCTTGTTGACCCGACGGAACGAGCCGGATTTCTTCTCGTAGGTTTCGCGGGCGCCGGCGGTGATGTCGAACGTGTCGGTCACGTGCCAGGTGCCCTGAGCCCAGGTGGAGAGCACTTCCTCATTCAGCTCGCCCCAGCGCTGCACCAGTTTGTTGGTATTGGTGGTGCTGGCGTAATAGATCGTCGGGTAATACGCCGCGTAATGGTCGTGGGCATAGGTGTCCAGGTTCTCGCCGAAATAGGAGGCGCCCAACGCGTAGTCGAAGAACTCGCCACGGGGGGAGTCCAGGCGAAAATCCTGGGACCAGACGCGGTCGCGTACATCGCCGCCGCTGTCCGAATACAGCGGCACGTCCAGGTTGTCAGCGGTCTTGGGCTTGAAGCCGAAGTAACGGTACGAGGTCACCGAACGCAGGTTGTAGCCCTCGCCCAGGCGCCAGTTGGCCTCGGCGGAAACGCCGCCCTGGGCAACTTTGGCACTGCTTTCATCGTCCAGGGCAACCTTGCGCCCACCGCTTACCACGTCCGCGCCCAGCAGCGCCGCGCGGTTGCGGTAGGTGTCGACGCCATTGATGGCATGGGTGGCGTCCAGCACCAGCACCGGGTCACTGCTGGCCTTGTTGTAGTCGGCGATCAAACGCAGGCTGAAATCATCGTCGGGCTTGTACAGCAGTTGGCCGCGAAAGCCGTCCTGGATGCTGCCACCCAGTTCATGACCGTTGGTGATGTTCTCCACCGTGCCACCGCGCTCGGTGTGGGACAGGTTGATGCGCCCGGCCCAGCCGTCGCCCAGGGGCCCGGAGAGCATGGCCTGGGTCTGGGTGTAGCCATGGCTGCCCACCGACTGGCGCACCGAGCCTTCGGGGGTGAAGGTGGGTTGGCGGCTATGGATGTCGATGGCGCCACCGGTGGTGTTATAGCCCTTGAGCGTGCCCTGGGGGCCACTGAGCACGCTGGCGCTGTCAATGTCCACCAGATCGTTGGAGAGCATGCCGGGGCGGCTGAGGTACACGTTGTCGAGGAACAGCCCGACGCTGCTGGGCATGCCGATGTTGATCTCGCTGCCGCCGCCGTCACCCACCCCGCGAATGGTGATGCGTGTGTCGTACGCGTTGACCGTGGCCACATCCAGGCCCGAGGCCAGTTGCTGCAAGTCTTGCAGACGGTCGATGCGCTGCTGCTGCAAGGTGGTGCCGCTCAGGGTCTGGGTGGACGCTGGCGGTTGCTGGGCATCGACAGCGCGCGCGGCCTCGACTTTGACGGTCTGCAGTTGCGGCTCGGTGCTGGAGGCGGCCGGGCTGGTCTCGTCAGCGAAGGCGCCGGTACTGGCGCTGCCGATCATCAACGCCAGTAGCGAGGTACAGGGGTTCAGGGCAAAGTGCTTCATGGGGTGTCCGTGCAATCGTGGGGCGGTTCGGTTCAATGAGCGGCGGCGGTCTGCGCAGGTACGCCCGGTGGGGGGGTGGCCAGCCAGTCGCGGACCTGAACATCACGGCGGATCAATCGCGCCTTCAGCGCGACCTCCACCGCTTGCTGCAAACGGCCGATGAACGCCGGGTCAGGGGTAGGCGACAGGAGCACCGACAAGGGCGCCGCGCCTTCAAGGTCGGCGCGCAGGATGGCCTCGGGGTAAGCCGCCTGGTCCGCCTGCAACCGCAGGTAGGCATCGCGATGCTCTGGGGCGGCGGCCCAGTCGGCAGCCTGGCGCTGCACCTGGGCAATGCGTGCGGGCCAGTCCGGGTGGGCCTGGGCCAGGGCCCCGGTCACCAGCACCAGGCCGGCCAATTCCCCGGCACCGCCCAGGCTGCGGGTGGACAGCGGCACGGCGGCCAGCCCCTTGTCACGCAGGGCCAGGACGTTGGCGCCGCCCCAGGTGGCGTCGATCTGGCGGGCGGCCAGGGCGGCACTGGCGGCGACGAAGTCGAGGTTGACCACCCGCACATCCTTTTCCGTCATGCCCGCGGTGTTCAGCGCTTGAATGAAGGACAACTGCGCTGCAGTGCCACGGAACAATCCCACGGTCTTGCCCTTGAGGTCTGCCAGGTTCTTGACCGGCGAGTCCGGCGGCACCGCCAGGTAGTGGCTGACACCCCGGGCGGCGACGGCGACGATGCGGGTGTCCAGGCCGTTGGCCTTGCCAACGATACTGGCCAGGTCGCCCAGGTAGGCCATGTCCACCTGGCCGCTGGCGATGGATTCATTGATCAGCGGCCCGGCGCCTTTGAAGAACAGCCACTTCACCTCGACCCCGTCCGCCGCGAAGGCCTGCTCCAGCAGCTGCTGGTTATGGATCACGTCCACCAGACCACCACCGGCAGGCGTGGTGCCTGCGCCGATATCCGGGACGGCCACGCGCAACAGGGTGTGCGCCGAAGCATGGGCGCAGCACAGGCTGAGGGTGAGCGCGGTGAACAGGGATCGGTACATGCAAGCTCCGTGGGGGGGTTGGGGGGCACGGCGCCGTTAAACCACGACGGACGGGTCTGGGCTAAATACCGAAAAACGCATGCAACCCATTGATTCGGCATAAGTCAGGCCACTGGCGGGCGCCAGCGGTTATTCGCGACACGCAAAAAAACTTTGATGAATATGCATTGGCCACACAGCCGGCAACGGGGTCTACTGACCGGCCCCAGCGTCCCGGCCACGGGGCGCCCCCTGCCTGCCGGACCTGCCATGACCCGTACCTCGCGCACCACCCTTCCCCTGCTGTTGCTGCTGGCCGGCGCCCATGTGTTCAACGACCTGTTCCAGGCCGTGCTGCCCTCGCTGTACCCGCGCCTCAAACTCGACTTGCACCTCACTTATGCGCAGATCGGCCTGGTGACCCTGGCGTTCCATGCCTGCGGCTCGCTGTGCCAGCCGTTGGTGGGTGCGCTGGTCGACCGCTTCGAGCTGCCGCGGCTGTTGCCGTTGTCAATGCTGTGCATGGCCGCGGGCATGGGCCTGCTGGGAATGGCCGAGGGTTTCCATGGCCTGTTGGCCGCCGCGGCGATGGTCGGGCTGGGCTCGTCGCTGTTTCACCCCCAGGGCTCGAGGCTGGCACGGCAACTGGCGGCCGGGCGGCCGGGGCTGGCGCAGTCGCTGTTCCAGTTGGGCGGCAACATCGGTTCGGCCCTGGGCCCCTTGCTGCTGGCGGCGTTGCTGTTGATGCCCCTGGCTCGGGGCGCGCTCTGGCTGCTGGCCCTGGCGCTGGCTGGCGCCGGCCTGCTGGCCTGGCTGGTGACAGCAGTGCCGAATGCCGTGGGGCCAGCGGCGCCGCGCCAGCGCCCGACCCTGTTGACCGCCGACGTGCGCCGGCCCCTGGCCCTGCTGGCCGTGCTGGTGCTATCGAAGTACGTGTACCTGGCGGCCATGGCCAACTACTACACATTCTTCCTGATCGAGCGTTTCCAGCTATCCACCGCCCAGGCGCAGGTGCAGCTGTTCGTGTTCCTGGCCGCCATCGCCGCCGGCACGTTGATCGGCGGCCCGCTGGGGGACCGCATCGGGCGCAAGCCGGTGGTGGTGATGTCGATCCTCGGCGCCTGCCCGTTTACCTTGCTGCTGCCCTACGTCAGCCTGCCGTGGACCCTGGTGCTGGCGGTCCTCATCGGTCTGGTCCTGGCCTCGGCCTTCGCCGCCATCCTGGTCATGGCCCAGGAACTGTTGCCGGGACGGACCGGCCTGGTGGCGGGGTTGTTTTTCGGCCTGACCTTCGGGGTCAGTGGCGTGGCCGCGGCCGGGTTGGGGCAACTGGCCGACCAGGTGGGCATGGTGACGATGTTCCGCCTGTGCGCGGCGCTGCCACTGCTGGGTGTGCTGGGCCTGGCGCTGCCCGGCACACCCGCCCTGCCCCGGGCTCAGCCGGCCGGTTGAAGCACCCGGTGCCAGAACGCTTCGCTGGCGTGCATGGCCTGCTCGATCGCAGCCTGGCGGCGTGCGAGGTCGGGACTGGCGAAGCTGTGGCCCACGCCTGGGATGACGATCAGCGTGCTATCGCCGCCCGCCCGTCGCAGGGCCTGATGCATTCCCTGTGACTGGGCCACGGGGATGACCGCGTCCTGATCCCCGTGAAGCAGCAAGGTCGGCGGCAACAGCCCGCTCAGGTGGCTGACCGGGCTGGCGGGCAACGCGTGTGCACACGTGCCCGTGGTGCAGCCCAGCCAGCGCCGCGCCGCGTCGGCGGTGGCCGGAGGGAATGCCGCCAGCGTGTCTAAGTCAAAGGCGCCGTACCAGGCCACCAGGGCCTGCACCCGCTGTTCTGGCCGCGCCGTCAAGGCTGCCAGTGCGGCAAGGTGCGCCCCCGCCGACACGCCCCACAACCCCGTACGTTGAGGGTCGATGGCCAACGGTCCGGCGTGGGCGTGCAACCAGGCCAGCGCCGTGTGAATGTCATCCACCGCTGCCGGGTACGGGGCCTGGCCGCTGAGCCGGTAGTTCACCGACGCCACCACGTACCCCTGACCCGCCAAGGCTTGCAACTGCGCAGGGAAGTCGGTGAACGCGACGTTGCTGCGCGCATCGCCGGCTTCCCAGCCGCCGCCATGGACAAACACCAGCAACGGGTGCCGGGGGCGATGGTCGGCTGGCCGGTACAGGTCCAGCGTCAAGGGCGCCGCGCCGTTCGGCCGCCCATATACCTGATCGGCCAGCCGTGTCACTTTCCCGCGGCTGGCCAATGGTAGAACTCCATGCCCACCGCGCTGCGGTTCCTGAACCCGGCCCAGTAGGTGTGGCCCGGCAGGGGCTTGCCCTGGGCATCGACCTTCCATTGGCCGTCGATGGCCCTGGGCACCAGCGTGAGGTAGTTGCTGCGGTCCTGGCCCTTGAGTTGCTGGTCGAGGAACGCAGTGACGAAATGCTGGTTGAGGTTGTTCAGGCGGGTGCTGTCCCAGGCGGGTTCGCTGTAGGCCGAGAAGTCCTCGGGGTTAGCGCTGGCGGCCGGCGGTGGCGGGTTGGGCGCCACGTTGTGGCGGGCATTCTGGTACACCAGCAGGTAGCGATCGGCATTCACCGCCCCCTCGGCCAGGCGCCGCACGCCATCGCTGTAGCCGGCGATATCGTCCTGGTCGCCGACCACGAACAGGGTCGGCAGGGTCAGCCCGGCCAGGCCATTGGCATCGAAAAAGCCCTGGCGCCCGCCCCAGGGAGCAAAGGCGATCAGCGCCTTGATGCGTGGGTCATGCAGCTTGGCGTACTCGGGGTTGCCGGCCTGCAAGCGCTGCAACACGCCACCGGGCACGAAGTTCACGGCCGCCTGGCTCAGCCCCGCGCCGCCCACCAGCAAGGCCCCATACCCCCCCATTGAATAACCGATCAGGGCGCTGTGGTCCACGTCCACTTTACCAGCCAGCCAATGGCCGCTGTTGGGCCGGGCCCAGGCCGCCACCTGGTCGAGCACGAACAGGTCATCCAGCGGGCGGTTGAGCAAGGTGCTGGCGAAACCGGCCTTGTCGGCGCGAGTCGAATCGGTGTGGTCGATGGCGGCCACCACGTAGCCGCGCGAGGCCAGGTGCTCGGTGAGGTAGCTCATCTGCAGGCGCGAGCCCGGGTAGCCGTGGGACAGGATCACCAGCGGGTAGCGGCCCTGGGGAGTGGGGATAGCGTCACGCACCGCGCGGCCAGCGAACTGGAACGGTGTGTTGGGGCGTTTGGGGTCATCGGCACCGGCGCCGAGGACGTCGGTATAGGTGGTACCGGGTTGCTGGCCGGGCCTTAGGCTGGCCGGGTACCAGAGCTCCACACGCAGCGCGCGGTCGTGGTGCTGGCCGGGTGGGGTTGCGAGGATGTCCAACTGGTCGTGGTGCACCAGTTGCTCGGTGCGCACACCGACACTGTAGGTACCGGTGGCCGCCAGGTCCGGGGCATCGGGGCGGGCATCGCCATAGAAGGCAAACGCGCTGCAGGGCAGCAATAGGGAACACAGGCAAAGCAGGTGCTTGACGCTCATTGCGGGGGCTCTTGGTAATTGGTAGCGCTAACATCGCATGGTGATGAGGTTGCGTCCAATCACCAAAAAGCGCCGTTGATGCGGTGTTGGCTATAAGCGCACCACCGCGTCGTGAGCTTCCCGAGCGGGCTCAGTCCTGGAGCGGTTTGCCTGCAGGTTCCGCGAGGCCGGTGGCCTGGCGGTATTGGCGAGGGGTAAAGCCGGTCAGGGTCTTGAACTGGCGGGTGAAGGCACTGTGGTCGGTGTAGCCGCAGTGCAGGGCGATGTCGGTGATCGGCAGGTCGGTATGCAACAAACGGTGGGCATGCTCCAGCCGCACTTTGTGGATCATCTGCCGCGGCGTCAGGTGGAACACGCGCTTGCAGTAGCGTTCCAGCTGCGCCACCGAAATACCGGCGATGCGGGTCAGCTCGCCCATGCTGACGTTGCGGTGGAAATGCGTGCGGATGTAGTCGTCCACCGCCGCCAGGCGCTGGTAAGCCGGGTGGCTGTCGCTGGCCGATTGCAGGTCCACGGAGATGCCTGCCAGGCCAATGATCTCATCTCGGCGGTTGTAGATGGGCTGTTTGTGGGTCAGGCACCAACCTGGTTCCCGGCTGCCGTAGAGGTGCATTTCCAGCTGGTCTTGCAGCACCCGGCCGTCTTCCAGTACCCGCCGGTCCTGCTCGGTGTAGCCCGGCCCCAGTTGCGCCGGAAATACGTCGGCGCTGGTCTTGCCCAGCAACGGTTGCAAGCGCTTGAAACCACAACGCTGCACCAGCGTGCGATTGGCCATGACGTAGCGCGCCTGAAGGTCCTTGATGAAGATCACCGCGTTGGGAATCACGTCCAGCATGGGTAGCAGGGGCGCCACCCCGGCCAGCATGTGCTGCAGGTTTTCCGGGCGCTGGCAGGCGTGGTCAGGGCACAGGAACGCCAGGGCATTGTGGTCCATCAGGGGCTCTCCCGCCGTAGGGTGAGCGCAGCTTGCCCCAGCCAGGGTGGGCCTGTCCAGCCGGGGCCGAACACACCATTGTGCCGATTTCGTCATCGCCGATGACGAAAAGCATCAAGCCCCGACAGGCTGTTCGGTTCACTGTAGCCGCACGTCCAATAACAACTGCCCCTCGGGGCTACCTGCGACATCACTGCCGATCAATAACACACAAAAAGGCGACGCTATGTCAGGTTCAGGCAAGTTCAAGAAACAACTCTCCCTCACCGACCTTACCTTTATAGGCCTGGGCGCCATCTTCGGCTCCGGCTGGCTGTTCGCGGCCAGCCACGTGTCCACCATCGCCGGCCCCGCGGGGATTCTGTCCTGGCTGCTGGGTGGCTTCGCGGTACTGCTGCTGGGCATCGTCTACTGCGAATTGGGCGCCGCCCTGCCCCGCGCCGGTGGCGTGGTGCGCTACCCGGTGTACTCCCACGGCCCGTTGATGGGTTACCTGATGGGCTTCATCACTATCATCGCCTTCTCCAGCCTGGTAGCCATCGAAGTGGTCGCCGCCCGGCAGTATGCCGCGGCCTGGTTCCCGTCCCTGACCCAGGCCGGCAGCAGCAACCCGACACTGGCCGGCTGGCTGCTGCAGTTCGCCCTGCTGGTGCTGTTCTTCCTCCTCAACTACTACAGCGTGAAGACTTTCGCCAAGGCCAACAACTTCATCAGCCTGTTCAAGTTCATCGTGCCGTTGCTGGTGATCGGCGTGCTGTTCACCTTCTTCAAGCCCGAGAACCTGACCGTGCACGGCTTCGCCCCGTTCGGCCTGTCGGGTATCGAGATGGCGGTGTCGGCCGGCGGCATCATCTTCGCTTACCTGGGGCTGACGCCGATCATCTCGGTGGCCAGCGAAGTGAAGAACCCGCAACGCACCATTCCCATTGCGCTGATCCTCTCGGTGTTGCTGTCCACCGCCATCTACGTACTGCTGCAACTGGCCTTTCTGGGCGGTGTGCCCACTGAAATGCTGGCCGACGGCTGGAATGGCATCAGCAAGGCCTTCTCCCTGCCCTACCGCGACATCGCCCTGGCCCTGGGCGTGGGCTGGCTGGCGTACCTGGTGGTGGCCGACGCGATGATCTCGCCCAGCGGCTGCGGCAACATCTACATGAACGCCACGCCACGGGTGATCTACGGTTGGGCCCGCGCCGGCACGTTCTTCAAGGTGTTCACCCGCATTGACGAAAAGTCCGGCATTCCGCGCCCCGCCCTGTGGCTGACCTTCGGCTTGTCGCTGTTCTGGACCCTGCCGTTCCCGTCCTGGGAAGCGTTGATCAACGTGGTCTCCGCCGCCCTGGTGCTCAGCTACGCGATCGCGCCGATCTCGGTGGCCGCCCTGCGCCGCAACGCCCCAGGCATGCCACGGCCCTTCCGGGTCAAGGGCTTCGCGGTGCTGGGCCCCGTGTCATTCATCATCGCCGCGCTGATCGTCTACTGGTCGGGCTGGGCCACCGTATCCTGGCTGCTGGGCCTGCAGATTCTGATGTTCGTGGTGTACCTGCTGTGCCACCGCCTGGTGCCCACCGACCACCTGAACATCGGCCAGCAAGTGCGCTCCTCGGCCTGGCTCATCGGTTTCTACGCCGTGACCATTCTACTGTCGTACCTGGGCAGTTTCGGTGGCACCGGCGTGTTGGCGCACCCTTATGACACCGTGGTGGTGGCCGCCTGCGCATTGGCCATCTACTACTGGGGCGCCGCCACCGGTGTGCCCAAGCACCTGGTACGCCTTGAGGCGGACGACGCCGAAAGCGAAAGCGGCGACACCGCCGACTCCCGGGCCACCGCCAACCCCACCTACTCGAACTGGAAAGCCTCATGAAACAGGTCCATGTCATCGACTCTCATACCGGTGGCGAACCCACTCGCCTGGTGATGAAAGGCTTCCCCACCCTGGCCGGCAGCACCCTGGCCGAACAGCGCGATTATCTGCGCGAGCACCACGACCGCTGGCGCCGCGCCTGCCTGCTGGAGCCGCGGGGCAACGACGTGCTGGTGGGGGCCCTGTACTGCCCGCCGGTATCAGCGGACGCCACCTGCGGGGTGATTTTCTTCAACAACAGCGGCTACCTGAACATGTGCGGCCACGGCACCATCGGCCTGGTGGCCTCACTGCAACACTTGGGACTGATCGGCCCTGGCGAACACCAGATCGACACCCCGGTGGGCCAGGTCAGTGCCACCCTGCACGACGACGGCGCCGTGACCGTGCGCAACGTGCCCGCCTACCGCTACCGCCAGCGCGTGCCGGTGGACGTGCCCGGGTTCGGCCAGGTGCACGGCGACATCGCCTGGGGCGGCAACTGGTTTTTCCTCGTTGCCGAGCATGACGAAGACATCCGCCTGGGCAATGCGGAGCGCCTCACAGCCTTCACCTGGGCCATCCTCAAGGCGCTGGAAGCCCAAGGCATTCACGGTGAAGACGGTGGCCTGATCGACCATGTCGAGCTGTTTGCCGCCGATGAGAACGCCGATAGCCGCAATTTCGTCATGTGCCCCGGCAAGGCCTACGACCGCTCCCCCTGCGGCACCGGCACCAGCGCCAAGCTGGCCTGCCTGGCCGCCGACGGCAAGTTGGCCGCAGGTGAACGCTGGGTGCAGGCAAGCATCACCGGCAGCCAATTCGAAGGCCGCTTCGAATGGGAAGGCGAGCGCATTCGCCCCTCGATCACCGGCCGCGCCTACATGACCGCCAACAGTACGCTGCTGATCGACGAACAGGACCCTTTTGCGTGGGGCATCTGAGCCCCCGCGTTTTTCTTGCCATCCGATACCCGACTGAACACTGGAAGGAGTCACCATGAGCGACAACATTTTCACCGGTTGCATGCCGGCCCTGATGACCCCCTGCACTGCCGCGCGCACCCCTGATTTCGACGCGTTGGCGGCCAAGGGCCTGGAACTGATCGACATCGGCATGAGCGCCGTAGTGTATTGCGGCTCCATGGGCGACTGGCCGCTGCTGACCGAAGCTCAGCGTCAGGAAGGCGTTGCCCGCCTGGTGGCTGCCGGCGTGCCCACCATTGTCGGCACCGGCGCGGTGAACACCCGTGAAGCAGTGGCCCATGCGGCCCACGCCGCCAAAGTCGGTGCCCACGGCCTGATGGTGATTCCGCGCGTCCTGTCCCGGGGCGCTTCGCCAGCGGCCCAGAAGGCCCACTTCGCGGCCATTCTGCAAGCCGCGCCAACGCTGCCGGCAGTGATCTACAACAGCCCCTATTATGGTTTCGCCACCCGCGCCGACCTGTTCTTCGAGCTGCGTCGCGAACACCCCAATCTCATCGGTTTCAAGGAATTCGGCGGCGCCGCCGACCTGCGTTATGCAGCGGAGAACATCACCTCCCAGGACGATGACGTGACCCTGATGGTGGGCGTCGACACCCAGGTGGTGCACGGCTTCGTCAACTGCAACGCCACCGGCGCCATCACCGGCATCGGCAACGCCCTGCCCCGCGAAGTACTGCAACTGGTGGCGCTGAGCAAGCAAGCCGCCAAGGGCGACGCCACGGCACGGCGCCTGGCCCGCGAGCTTGAGTCGGCGCTGGCGGTGCTGTCCTCCTTCGACGAGGGCTGCGACCTGGTGCTGTATTACAAGCACTTGATGGTGCTCAACGGCGACCACGAATACACCCTTCACTTCAACGATACCGACGTGCTCAGCGCTGCCCAGCGCCGCTACGCCGAAACCCAGTACGCGCTGTTCCGCCAGTGGTACGCCACTTGGTCGGCCGAGCACAACCTGGCCTGAGCCCACGGCTGGCCGGCATCACTGGCCAGCCCCTCTTTTCAAGGACACCCCATGACATTGACAGGCAAGAGGCTGATCGGCCAGCAGGCCGTGGCTGGCAGCGGCACGGCGATCCACGCCATCGACCCCAGCACCGGGCAGGCGCTGGCGCCCGCCTGCCGAAGCGGCATGGGCGACCGTGTGGCCCAGGACAACCCACTGGGGTTGCCCCGCCTGCTTGACGGCCGACGGGAAGCCTGACCATGGGAGCCACTGGTTTTTGCGCAAGCAACGCGCCCTTGTGCACTGAAATTGCCGTGGTCGGCGCCGGCATCATCGGTGTCACCAGCGCCCTGGCCTTGGCCCGTCAGGGCCATCAGGTACTGGTACTTGATGCCCAGGGTCCGGGGTTGGGTGCCTCTTACGGCAACGCCGGGCATCTGGCCACCGAGCAAGTGTTTCCCATCGCCGACGTGTCGATTCTCAAGCGCTTGCCCGGGATGCTTCTGGACCCCATGGGCCCATTGCGCCTGGACTGGCGCTACCTGCCCAAGGCGATGCCCTGGTTCACGCGCCTGCTGCTCAACCTGCGCCCGGCGCCGTACCAGCGCACGGTGGCCGGTATTCGCGCGCTCAACGAGGCCAGCCTGGGCGCCTGGCAGCGCCTGCTGCAGTCCATCGAACGGCCGCAACTGCTACGCCATGACGGCTCGCTGCTGGTGTTCGAGCGCCCGGAATCGCTGCCTGCCATCGACGCGCTGCACGCGCGCATGCGCGAGCAGCAAGTACCGGTGGAATCATGGCAGAGCCAAGCGGTGCGCGACGCCGCGCCGCAACTGAGTGAACACCTGCAAGGCGGTTTGTTCTTCCCCGAAACCGGGCATTTTCTGGACCCTTACCGGCTAGTGGATGAGCTGGTGAAAGCGGCCAAGGCCCAGGGTGTGCGCTTTGTTCAACAGCAGGTGAACAGCGCGCACTTCAATGACGGGGGTGTGGTGCTGGCTTCCGACCTGGGCAGCGTTCACGCGCGCCGGGTGTTGATTGCCTGCGGTGCCCACTCGGCGCCACTGACCCGCGCGCTCACCGGCAAGCGCGTACCCCTGGACACCGAACGCGGCTATCACCTGATGCTGCCCCATGAGCATGGCCGCCTGCCGTTCGCGGTCACCTCGCTGGAGCGCAAGTTCATCATGACGCCCATGGCCGAAGGCCTGCGGCTGGCGGGCACCGTCGAGTTCGCCGGCCTGGCGCGGCCACCGACCCCGGGCCGGGCCGAGCAACTTCATCGTTTGAGCCGGGGCCTGTTCAAGCGCGAACTGAATGCCGAAGCCGCCACGCCCTGGATGGGGTTTCGCCCCTCCCTGCCGGACTCGTTGCCGGTCATCGACAGCCTGTGCGACGGGCGCGTGCTGCTGGCCTTCGGGCACCAGCACCTGGGGCTGACCCAGGCTGCGGTGACGGCCCAAATGGTGGCGGCGCTGGCAGCTGGGCAACCAGCGCCGTTGGCGTATCGCGTGAGCCGGTTTTAGCGAGTTTGCGTCCCTCGGTAGGACCGGGCGCCAGCTCGGGAAGCGGACGGCGCGGTGTATCAGGCACAGCGCGGTGCGGCCTTCCCGAGCTTCGCCCGGTCCTACAGCCCCCTACCGGCCCTGCCATACTCGGGGGAGTCAGGCAGGTAGCACGATGTAGTCGTTGTGCTGTACCACGCCCTGATGCGGCGCTTCGACCAGGTGAATGTAGCGCCCACCCACCAAGTCGATGGCCAGGCAGTCGTCCACGTCCATCAATGCGTCGGTGTGGCCCTTTTGCCAGTGGGCGAGCATCTGGCGCTTGCCTTTGGCTTTCGCTTCGTTGGGGTCATGGGCGACCACCAGCAGGTATTCATGCGCCTCGCCAAACGATTGGTCTTCATAACCACCCAGGTTGATGAAATACAGTCGCGGCGCGCCGGGCGCCGGCGCCAGGGGGCTGAGCTCGACTTTCCAGCCTTCCACGCCGTCGACCTTCATCCACGAATCGATGTGCAGGCCGGACTGGCTGCCAAACCAGGCCTGGCGCAGCTGCGGGTAGGTTGCCTGGAGGGTATCGGCGACGGCGAAGGCGACGTCGTGCACCTCGATACGGGCGCGAGGGTGTTTGCCACCCAGCATGACGATGAAAAGCATTGGGGGTATCCGAACTCTGAACGACGATGATGGTAACCGCTGAACCTCCAGCAGGCGACAGGGACCATCGTCTTACTTGAATGCGCGGTGTCTGCGACGCGGCCAGGTCCGTTGCTGCAAGCAAGCAGCAGGCCTGGCCCGTCACAGCACCGCAGGCAGTCCGTCAGTAACGCTCTTCGATAGGCGCCCACTGGCTACGGGTGCGGCCGGCCAGGGCATCCCAGGCGACGACCAGCACCAGGCTGCCACCCAATACCGGCAGGGCCAGGCCGAGCGCAATGGCCACGGCCAGCACGCCGATGCGCTGCGCCGGGGTCAGGGCGCGACACGCGGACACCAGCCCCTGGGGCCGGGTCTTGCCAATGACCAGGATCGGCCGACGGCGCCACCACAGGACATACCCCCACACCACCATCACCACCAGGCCGCTGGCGAATGCCACCAGCACCACCTGGTTGGCCACCCCGAACAGCCCCCCCATGTGCGCGTCGATGCCCCAGCGAGTCAGCTTGGCGGCCATCGGGTAGTCGGCGAAACGCACGGTACTCACCACCTTCAGGGACGCCGGGTCGATGGCCGCGGCGTCGACATGGGTGGGCCAGCGCCGATCGATCTCGGTCACCGTCCAGGCTTTGCCAGCGGCCGCAGGCGGGGCAATTTCCACCTTGGGTGAACCAATGTCGGCGGCGCGGGCACTGGCCAATACCTGGTCGAACAGCCCCGGGTCGGTCAGGGCCGGCATCGCGGCCATCGTCATGCCGTGATGCTGGGCATGTTCATCCATGGGCATGCTCATCGCCATGGGCTGGCCCAGCTCGGTGCTCACGCTGGGCGTCGACCAGCCCCACCAGCCGCGCAGCACGCCAATGTTGCCGCCCGCCCACTGCGACCAGGTGAGCCCCGTGGCCGAGAAGAACAGCAGGCCCACCAGCAGCCACAACCCGGTGGTGGCATGCCAGCGCCGCAGCGCACTGGCCTTGCGCCGCCGCTGGGCCAGCCACAGCGCCACCCCGCCCAGCGCAGCTACCCACAACCAGGACGCGGCCAGCTCGCTGTACAGGCGGCCCACATCCCCCAGCAACAGCCCACGGTGGAACTGGTCGATCCAGGTACGCAAAGGCAACACGCCGCTGGTGCCGTATACCGGCAGGTCACCGCGTACCTGTGCCGTCACCGGGTCGATGAAGATGGCCCGGTTGGCCGAAGCCCCCAGGCCCGGCTGGTTGAACATGACGCGGGTGGTTTCACCCTCGCTGGGCGCCGGACGCAGCGCCGCCACCCGTGCCGTCGGCCCCACCACGGCCTGCGCCGCTACCACCTGGGCCGCCAGGGATAACGCTGGCCCGCGGCTGGCGGTGTGAAGCGCCTGGTCATACAGGTGGTTCTCCAACTGCGGCGTCAGGGCATACAGCACCCCGCTCAAGGCGGCCACCAGCAGGAACGGCCCTACCAGCAGGCCGACGTAGAAGTGCAAGCGTTTCAACAGGGCAAGCAACGGCCCCGGCGCCCCAGGCGCCGTTTTCAGAGCATGTTCAGACATAGGTTCACCACAAGGGGCAACCGCGCGCCAGCGCGCAGGCCCGGTAGTCAAAGAGGTCGGAAAAACAGACGGGGCCGAAGGCTCAAGGGGCTTGTGGCTGAAGGGCGGGAATCAGGTAGCGCGGCGGTGGCCGTACCGGCCCGAGGGGCGGTGGCAGGGCCACGCGCAGGCGGCGAATCAACCAGCCAAGGGCGAGGAAGAAGATCAGCGCCAGGGCTACGGTGGCCGCGAACGAGCAGGCATTGTCCATGCTCTTGATGGCAGTGGGCGCCATGTTCATCTTGCCCATGTCGCCCATGCCCGGCATGTCGGCGTGGGCCATGGCGCGCTCGACCTTGGCCGGCTGGGAAAACGCACCCAGCATCTGCCCGTGGCACAGGCTGCAGGCCAGGCCGTTGCACAGGATGAAGGCGAACAGCATCCAGGCAATCAGCGAGCGGTGGTTACGGGCAAGGGTCATGGGCGGGGAATGTACCATTTTGGCGCGCCACCCGACAGGGCAGCGTGTCGTGATTGGAATCAGCCGCGCCGCTCACGCATAACCGCCCCTTGGCCCGTATCCGTACAGTAACCCTGCGCTTTCGCGTCGCCATACAGGGACCGTAGAACAATGACCAGCCCGCCGAACAGCCAACTGTCGCAAGGCTTCAAACCCCGCCACGTCACCATGCTGTCGATCGCCGGAATCATTGGCGCAGGCCTGTTCGTCGGCTCCGGCCACGCCATTGCCGCCGCAGGGCCAGCCACCCTCATTGCCTATGCCCTCTCCGGCCTGCTCGTGGTGCTGGTGATGCGCATGCTGGGCGAGATGGCCGTGGCCAACCCCGACACTGGCTCATTCTCTACCTACGCCGACCAGGCCATCGGCCCGTGGGCCGGTTTTACCATTGGCTGGTTGTACTGGTGGTTCTGGGTGCTGGTGATTCCCATCGAGGCACTGGCCGCCGGGCATGTGCTCAACGAGTGGTTCCCGGCCGTCGACGCCTGGGTGTTCGCCCTGCTGTCGGTGGTGCTGCTGGCCGTGACCAACCTGTTCAGCGTGGCCAAGTACGGCGAGTTCGAATTCTGGTTCGCGCTGATCAAGGTCGCCGCCATCATCGCCTTCATCGGCCTGGGCGCCGCGGCGGTGATGGGCTGGCTGCCCGACCGCCAGGTCAGCGGGCTGAGCCGCCTGATGACCGAACACGGTGGCTTCGCCCCCAACGGTTTGTCCGCGGTGGTCGGGGCGTTCATCACCGTGATGTTCAGCTTCATCGGTACCGAGGCCGTGACCATCGCCGCCGCCGAGTCCAGCAGCCCGGCGCGCAATATCGCCAAGGCCACCCGCTCGGTGATCTGGCGCATTGGCATTTTCTACTTGCTGTCGATTGCCGTGATCATTTCCATCGTGCCCTGGGACGATCCTCTGCTGGCGTCGGTAGGCTCCTACCAGCGCGCCCTGGAGCTGATGAACATTCCCCATGCCAAGCTGCTGATGGACATGGTGGTGCTGGTGGCGGTCGCCAGTTGCATGAACTCCTCGATCTACATCGCCTCGCGCATGCTCTACTCCCTGGGCCGCCGCGACGAGGCCCCGCGCCAGGTCAAGGTAACCTCAGCGGGTGGGGTACCCCGGGCGGCGGTCGTCGCCAGTACCGTGATCGGCGCGGCCATCACCGTCATCAGCGAATTCGCACCGGCCGGGCTGTTCCAGTTCCTGCTGGCCAGCAGCGGCGTGATCGCCCTGCTGGTGTACCTGGTGATCGCCGTGTCGCAGTTGCGCATGCGGCGGATGCTGGTGCGCAGCCACGTGCAACTGAATTTCAAGATGTGGCTGTTCCCCTGGCTGACCTACGCCATCATCGTGTTCATCACCGCTGCACTCGGCGTCATGCTGGTGACGCCGCAGCACCGGGCCGAAGTGACCACCACCATGGGCCTGGCGCTGATCATTTCGTTGCTGGGCATCCTCACCGCTCGCCGCCATTCGGCCCCGGCCCTGGCGGCCCGGCACACCGTGTAGCAGCAACTGCCTTCAGCCCTGCGCTTTGCCCAGCATCTGCGCGACCTTGCTTTCCAGGTCCACCAGTTTGAAGGGCTTGGTGAGTACCTGGGTCAAACCCGTGCTGAAGCCTTCGCCCAGCACCATGCTTTCCGCGTAGCCGGTGATGAACAGCACCCGCAGCGCGTCCAGGCGCTGGCGCGCGGCATCGGCCACTTGCCGGCCATTGAGGCCGCCAGGCAGGCCAACGTCGGTCACCAGCAGGTCGATCACCGCCCCCCTTTCCAGGACGCGCAAGGCTGAAGGCCCGTCTTCGGCTTCCAGCACCTGGTAGCCCGCGGCCCTCAGCGCGTCGATCACCGGCAAGCGCACCGTCGCCTCGTCGTCCACCACCAGAATCCGCGCGTTCTCGGGGCGGCGGAGCACCACAGGCAGTTCGCTGGGTTCACTGTGAGGTTCGACCCGGCCGATGAAGCGTGGCAACAGCAAGCGGAACCGACTGCCCGCGCCCTCCTCGGAAATGACCTCGACCTGCCCGCCTGACTGGCGCACGAAGCCGTGCACCATCGACAACCCCAGCCCGGTGCCCTGGCCGATGGGCTTGGTGGTGAAGAACGGGTCGAAGATGCGCTTGATGTCCGCGGCGGCAATACCGGTACCGGTATCGGACACGGTCACCGCCACGTACTCGCCGGCCGCCAGTTCGAGGCGGCTGGCGGCGAAGGCATCGAGCTCCACCATCTGGGTGGTGATGCTCAGTTGGCCGCCATCGGGCATGGCGTCACGGGCATTGATGGCCAGGTTCAGCAGCGAGCTTTCCAGTTGGGCGGCGTCGATCTTGGCGATGCCCAAGGCCGGGTCGGTGCTGATGTGCACCGCGATGGCAGGGCCAACCGCTCGGCTGATCAGGTCTTCCATGCCATCGACCAATTCGTTGATGGCAGTGGGCTTTGGGTCCAGTGTCTGGCGGCGGGAAAACGCCAGCAGCCGCTGAGTCAGAGCCGCGGCACGCTTGGCGGACACGTGGATGGCGGCGAGCAGCTTGGCGACGCTGGCGGGCTGCTCCTGCCCCAGCTTGCGTTCCAGCAGCTCGGCACTGCCAAGAATGCCCGCCAGCAGGTTGTTGAAGTCGTGGGCGATGCCCCCGGTGAGCTGCCCCAGCGCTTCCATCTTCTGCGACTGGCGCAGGGCCTCATGGGTATGGACCAGTTCCTGAGTGCGCTGGGCCACACGCTCCTCGAGGTGTTCGTTGGCCTGTTGCACCTGGCGAAACAGCTGGGCGTTGTCGATGGCGATGGCGGCGTTGGCCGCCAGAGACACCATCAACCGTTCGTGCCGGGCGGTGAAGCGCCCAGGCTGGGGGTGGCCGAAGAACAGCCCACCGAGGACCTTGCCGGTACGCGACACCACGGAAATGGCCAGGTAGCTGCGCACCGGCAAATGCCCCCTGGGCATCCCCCGGTGAGGCTCCGACAGCCCGTAGCGGGGGTCGGCGAGAATATCTTCGGAACGCACCACCCCCTCGTTCAGGAAGGTGGGGGAGAAGATCGCGGTGGCACGCGGGTGCCCCAGTTTCTCGAAGTCGGCGCGCTCGGCACCGGACAGGGTATACAGTTTCAGGTATTCGCCCGTCTCGTCCAGCACGTTGTGGAAATAAGCGCCGAACGCGGCATCGACCAGGTCGGTGCCGGCATCGGTGAGCGCCTGGACGATGCGTTCCAGATTGAGGTCGCTGGCAAAGGTGGAATTCAGTGCACGCAGAATGCCCAGGGTGCGGGTTTCCTGTTCCAGCGCGTTTTCGGCTTGTACACGGTCGGTGACATCACGGCCCTGGTTGAGAATACCCACCACCGCGCCCTGTTCATCGCGCAGTGGGGTGAGGCTGTAGTTCCACCAGGTTTCAATGCGTTGCCCATCACGCAGGATAGGCAGCATCTGCTCATAGACCGATACCCCTTGCCCGGTCTCGAACACCCGGTCCAGTTGCGGGCCCAGAATGTGCCAGAAGCCGGGCCACACGTCACGGGCCGGCTGGGTCAGCGCCCAGGGGTGCTGGTCGGCCGCCAATGGCAGCCAGGCGTCGTTGTACAGCACCAGGCAGTCGCGCGACCAGAAGATGGCGCTGGGTACCGTGCAGTCCAGGCACAGCGCCACGGCCCAGCGCAACGGCTGCGGCCAGTCCTGGGGAGCGCCCAGCGGCGAGCCGCGCCAATCGAATGTGCGCAGGCGCTGGCCCTGCTCCCCACCGGACGACAGGAAGTGAAGCGTGGCGGCAACGGGCGAAGCGGTCTGGGACATGATGGGGTTCGGCTGGCCGGGAAAGTGCAACTCTACCCAAGAAGCGCTGCAAGGCACAGCACGAAGGCGCAACATCTGCTACACCCTAGTATTGCCGTGGATCAATGGCAGGCGCCATGGGTTGCGGTACAAGGACATCAGCGGCCCTCGTCGCTGCTCAAGGAGGATTCACGCATGGCCAATGTCAAACTGCTCGCCGGTGATTTTCTGCACGGCGAAGCCCACTACCACGACGGTTTCCTGAACCTGCAGACGCCGCTGGTGCCCTGGCCCGGGCTGAACCTGCCGGTGGCCGCCATCGACAGCCTGGAGGCAGTGGGCGGCGACGCGCAGATCACCTTCATTCTCGCCCTGAAGGATGGCCGCAAGCTGAGCGGGCTGACCGACGCTGCGACCTTCGACCGCCTCAAGCGGCGCCACACCGCCTGAGCCCGCTCAACCGGTGACCCGCAGGATGGCCTCGATCAATTCGGCGCAGGGCACCGGCCTCTGGCGCGGCTTGCTGTGGCAAAAACTGGAGCGTTCATTCAGCGGCGACGGTCTGTCGCCAAAGGCGGGAGGACATGACAAAACAAGCATGACGGGATGCGCCCCTTGCAGGCGCACCCCGTGTTACATCAGGCGGTGCGACGAATCAGGCGTTCTGATCCCAGGGGCGGTCGCCCTGCTCGTCCTTGATGCGGGTCGGCAGGCCCATCAGGTCCAGCGCCTTGAGGAACGGCTCGGCTGGCAGCTCCTCGACGTTGGCCATGCGCTGCACGTCCCATTCGCCACGGGCCACCAGCAAGGCAGCAGCCACAGGTGGTACACCGGCGGTGTAGGAGATGCCCTGGCTGTCGGTCTCGGCGTAGGCTTCCTCGTGGTCGGCCACGTTGTAGATGAACAGCTCGCGTGGCTGGCCATCCTTGCTGCCTTTGACCAGGTCACCGATGCAGGTCTTGCCGGTATAGCCCGGTGCCAGCGACGAAGGGTCGGGCAGCACGGCCTTGACCACTTTCAACGGCACCACTTCCAGGCCTTCGGCGGTCTTGACCGGCTGTTCGGACAGCAGGCCCAGGTTCTTGAGCACCGTGAACACATTGATGTAGTGCTCGCCGAAGCTCATCCAGAAACGCACGTTGGGCACGTTCAGGTTCTTGGAGATCGAGTGCACTTCGTCGTGACCGGTCAGGTACAGGTTCTGCGAACCCACCACCGGCAGATCATCGGTGCGCTTGACTTCGAACATGGTGTTGCTGGTCCACTGGCTGTTCTGCCAGCTCCACACCTGCCCGGTGAACTCGCGGAAATTGATTTCCGGGTCGAAATTGGTGGCGAAATATTTGCCATGGGAACCGGCATTGACGTCGAGAATGTCGATCGAATCAATGCGGTCGAAATACTGTTGCTGCGCCAGGGCGGCGTAGGCATTGACCACGCCCGGGTCGAAACCGACACCCAGAATCGCGGTGATGTTCTTCTGCTGACATTCCTCGAGGTGTTTCCACTCGTAGTTGCCGTACCAGGGCGGGGTCTCGCAGACTTTGCCCGGCTCTTCGTGAATGGCGGTGTCCAGGTAGGCAACGCCCGTATCGATGCAGGCACGCAGCACCGACATGTTGAGGAAAGCGGAACCGACGTTGATGACGATCTGCGATTCGGTCTCGCGGATCAACGCCTTGGTGGCTTCGACATCCAGTGCGTTCAGCGCGAAAGCCTGGATATCGGCGGGTTGCTTGAGGCTACCCTTGGCCTTGACGCTGTCGATGATGGCCTGGCATTTGGAGATGTTGCGCGACGCGATGGCAATACGACCGAGTTCGTCGTTGTGCTGCGCGCACTTGTGGGCCACCACCTTGGCGACACCTCCTGCACCAATGATAAGTACGTTCTTCTTCAATTTCTTTACTTCTCCTTCAACCGCCAGCTCAGGACAGGCTGGACAGGTAATCGTCAAAACCAAACTCGCGAACCACCTCGACTGTACCGTCGAGTTGTTTCACTACGATGGACGGCATTTTCAGGCCGTTGAACCAGTTTTTCTTCACCATGGTGTAGCCGGCGGCGTCAACGAACGACAGGCGGTCACCAATGGCCAGCGGGCGCTCGAATTGATATTCGCCGAAGATGTCGCCCGCCAGGCAGGATTTGCCGCAGACCATGTAGGTGTGTTCGCCGCTGCTGGGGGCCAGCTTGGCGTTGAGGCGGTAGATCAGCAGGTCGAGCATGTGCGCTTCGATGGAACTGTCGACCACGGCCAGGTGCTTGCCGTTGTACAGGGTGTCCAGCACGGTGACTTCCAGCGAGGCGCTCTGGGTGATGGCCGCCTCGCCGGGTTCCAGGTAGACCTGCACGCCGTACTTCTCGGAGAACGCCTTCAGGCGCGCGCAGAACTCGTCCAGGGCATAGCCTTCACCGGTGAAGTGAATACCGCCGCCCAGGCTCACCCATTCCACCTTGTGCAGCAGGTGGCCGAAGCGTTCCTCGATGGTGCCCAGCATTTGGTCGAACAGGCCGAAGTCACCGTTCTCGCAGTTGTTGTGGAACATGAAGCCGGAGATCTGCTCGATCACCGCTTCAACCTTCACCGGGTCCCATTCGCCCAGGCGGCTGAACGGGCGGGCCGGGTCGGCCAGCAGGTAGTCGGAACTGCTGACTTGCGGGTTGACGCGCAGACCGCGCACCTTGCCCTGGCTGGCTTCGGCGAAACGCTGCAACTGACCGATGGAGTTGAAGATGATCTTGTCGCAGTTATCGAGCATTTCCTCGATTTCGTCGTCGGCCCAGGCCACGCTGTAGGCATGGGTCTCGCCTGCGAATTTCTGCCGGCCGAGCTTGAGCTCGTAGAGCGACGACGAGGTAGTGCCATCCATGTACTGCTGCATCAGGTCGAAGACCGACCAGGTGGCGAAGCACTTGAGTGCCAGCAGGGCCTTGGCGCCGGAGTGCTCGCGCACGTAGGCGATCTTCTCCATGTTGCGCACAAGCTTTTGTTTGTCGATGAGGTAGTACGGTGTCTGGATCATGTCGAGCCTCCGGCAAGGCCAGGCAAAAAAGGACGCGAATTGTGCCTTCTCTGACCGCATGACGAAAGGGCAGATTGCGTATTTTGCCGCATCACGTCGCCGGGTGCCCGCCAAACGGGCGTCGATCACACGCCCGGGCGATAAATGGGTGCCTCCTGGGGGGGGCTCAGCCGCCGTTGCAGTCAAAGTGCTCGGTGCGTGCCACGTGCTTGCCATGATCGTTGACCAGATCCACGTGCATGGCCACCCCCAGGCTGGACTCCTGCAACTGGTAGTGCTCATCGGGCTTGAAGCGCGGGTAGGTCAAGCTGGCGTGGCAGGTGCGGTCGTCCACGTAGACACTGTTGGAGGCATAGACCATCACCTGCAGGCTGTGCTTGCCCGGCGGTACCTGAAAGTAGCGGCCGTCGCGCAACGGCTGGCCGTCCAGCTTTTCCGCCAGCATGCTGTTGCGCGCTTCTTCCTGCAGCCCCACCCAGGCATCGTGGGGGTCGGGTTTTGGCAGGTTGCCGGCACAGGCTGACAACAGGGCTGTCAGGCCCAGGATGGGTAAAAGCGTCAGTGCTTTTGTGTTCATGGTGATCCTCACAGGGTAGATGGCAATGGCCCCATAGTGGCGACGGCCGGCCACGCAGCGCCAATGAATCACCATGAAACGAATTTCAGCCCCGTGATAGGAAAGCCCATGCCCGGCGCCCCGCCTGGCACAGTGAGGCATTCCTGTCACTTATTCCTCAAAGACATATAAAACAATTAAATAATATTAGAGAAGCATAAGAACTCTGCGTATTCTCCCGCCCCGCAGACGCCCTGTGCTGATGGAATAGCGCCGCGAACTTTTTATGTTCCATCGACCTGTTTTCTACTACCAAAGTACTGCTCCACCCCTGCTTTGGTATTGAATAAAACCGCTCGCATGTTTTGCCTATTCGCGGGCTGATCCTGAACACCAGCGTCTTGCCTGTTTTATTCACATTACGCTCGCAACGCTTTATTCCAGCACACTCTGGAAGGCACCCGCGCGACTATCGAAACTTGGGTTTGGGGGTTTATACATCATGAAATTCAAACAGGCTCTTCTGGGCCTTGCGGTGGCCACCTGCTGTTTAAGCGCCATGGCCCAGGCCGCCGAGGCACCCATTCGCATCGGCTACCAGTTGCCCCTGACGGGTAACACCGCCCAGTACGGCCAGGACTTCAAGGTGGCGGCACAGATCGCCCTCAAGGATTTCAACGCCTCAGGCCGCCTGCCGGTGCCCGTGGAGATCGATTTCGAGGACTCGCGCTCCGACGCCAAGGAGGCCGTGTCCATCGCCCGCAAGTTCGCCGATGACCCGAGCATCGTCGGTGTGCTGGGGGATTTCACATCCACCGTGTCCATGGCCTCGGCCCAGGTATACGCACGCGCCGGTGTGCCGCAGTTGTCGCAGACGGCGTCGCACCCTGACTACACGAAGATTTCCAAGTGGCAGTTCCGCAACATCATCACCGAGAACCAGGAAGGCCCGTTCAACGCCGACTGGATCGCCAGCCAGGGCTATAAAAAGGTCGCGGTGATCGGCGAGCAGACCGACTGGGGCCAGTCCGCGGTGCAGGCCTTCGAGAAGAAAGCCCAGGCCAACGGCACGCAGGTGGTGTTCTCCGAGTACTTCAACCGCGGCATCCCGGATTTCCGCTCATTGATCACCAAGCTCGACCGTGAGCACCCGGACGCGATCTACGGCGCGATCTTCTACGAAGACGCGGCGCAGTTCCTCAAGCAACTGCACCAACTGGGCGTGACCGCGCCGGTATTCGCGAGCTCCGCGGCCTACAGCGAGCAACTGCTCAAGCTGGCGGGCAAAGACGCCGACGGCTTGCAGGTCAGCTCCACGTTCGTGCCCACGGTGGACAGCGATAACGTGCGGCATTTCGTCAGCGAATGGAAACAGGCGCGCAACGGTGAGGAACCAGGGCAGTTCCCGGCCCAGGCCTACGATGCCACGCGCATCATGCTCGACGCCGTCGCCCATGCGTACCCGGCACCCACCCGGGAAAAGGTGCGCGACGCATTGGCGCAGACCAAAGACTTCCCCGGTGTAACAGGCACGACAACTTTCGGACCTGATCGTGAACCGCAGAAGTCCCTGGTCAAAGTACAAGTGGTGGATGAGCACTTCGCGCCCCTGGCCAATTGAAAGAATAGGGCAGGCGCACTTAAAAGTTGCCTCCCCGGTTAATAAACGGTTCTTCAGGCCACCCGGCACACTCCCCGCGGCGGCCTGAACTTCGTGGGCTGTCAGAGGCGTTTCTGGTGATCGATTTATATTATGTACAGCAACTGGTGATCGGTTTATCCCAAGGGATGATCTATGCCCTGGTGGCTATTGGCTTCACGCTGATTTTCGGGGTGCTCAACGCGGTCAACTTCGCCCACTCCGAGGTGTATACGGTAGGGGCCGTGGCCGGGTTGTTCCTGATAGGTGCCTCTTCACCTCCCCTGGCCGCAGTCATTCTGCTGGTAGCGGTGGTGGGTGCGCTGGCCGGCCTCGGCCTGGAGCGCGTGGCGTTCAAACCGTTCCGCCGGTTCGCCGACGAGGCCTCGCTGAAATCACGAGCCATGCGTGAGTCAACCCTGATGTCGTCGCTGGCGGTATCGATCATCGTGCGCGAAGGCCTGGAACTGGCCATGGGTTCACAGATGCAGCCGGTGCCCGCCAATTACCTGCTCAACACCCCCATCGTCTTCGCAGGCATCACCATTGTCAGCGGTGACATCGTGATTTTCGGGGTGTCGGCCGTGCTGCTGGTGGGCCTGCAACTGCTGCTGAAGAAAACCCGCATGGGCCTGGCCATTCGCGCCGTGTCCAACAACCCGTTGGGGGCCAAGTACAGCGGCATCAATGTCGACCGCACCATCGTTTCCACCTTCGTGCTGGGTTCGCTGATGGGCGCGGTGGCCGGCCTGCTGGTCAGCCTGTACTACGGCTCGGTGTACCCCTCCATGGGCTTCGCCCCCGGCATCAAGGCGTTCGTGGCCATGGTCATGGGCGGGCTGGTGTCGATTCCCGGTGCCGTGGCCTGCGCGTTGATCCTGGGCGTGGCGGAAAGCATGGCGACCACTTTCATGCCCTCGGCCTGGGCCGACATGGTGCCGTACCTGTTCCTGATCGTGACACTGGTGTTCTTCCCCCGCGGCCTGTTTGGCGGAGGGCGCGAGCGTGTCTGACCGTCTCTTTTCCCGTTGGCCGCTACTGGCCTTGCTGCTGGTGGTGTTCGCCATCGTGCCAGCCGGGCTGTACCTGCATGGCGGTGGCTATGGCTACCAGTTGGCCTGCCTGGTACTGATCTTCGCCCTGCTCGCGGCCTCCCTGCACCTGGTGTCTGGCGTCGCCGGCCTGTTGCACCTGGGCCAGGCCGCATTCTACGGCGTGGGGGCCTACGTCGCGGCGCTGGCCGGGGTGACCTGGCACGTGCCGTTCTGGCTGGCCATGCCTCTGGCGGGCCTGGGGTCGGCGCTGATCGCCCTGCTGGTGGCCCTGCCCACCATGCGCCTGGTGAGCATCTACTTCGCGGTGGCCACCCTGGCGATCGGCCAGATGATCTATCTGGTGCTGATGAACTGGGTGCCCGTGACTGGAGGCCCCAACGGCGTCACGCTGTTTTCACCCATGGACCTGTTCGGCCTGGAGGTCACCGGCAATACCGGCATCTACTTCGTGGTCGCCACCACGGTGGCGTTGTCGGTAACGGTGATTCACCGTCTCAGCCACTCTTACTACGGCAATGCGCTGCGCGCGCTGCGCGAGGATGACCAGTGCGCCGCCGCCATGGCCATCGACACCGTGCGGTTCAAGACCCAGGTATTCACCGTAGCCGCCTTTTTCGCCGGCATTGCCGGGGCGTTGTGGGCCTATACCACCGGGTACGTGTCACCCAACGACTTCCGTTTTTCCGAGACCATCCTGGTGCTGGCCATGGTCGTGGTCGGCGGCCTGGGTAGCCTGCCCGGTGCGCTGCTCGGCGCGGTGCTGCTGGTGCTTCTGCCTGAGGCCCTGCGCGGCTTCGGCGACCTGCGCAACATCATCGTCGGCATCGTCATGTTCCTCTCCATCGTCTTCCTGCCCAAGGGGCTGTGCGGTGAGGTGTCGGCACTGTCGCTGGCCCGCGGGGCACTGGGGGGGGCCTGGAAAACCGAAGGTGGCAAAAAGGTGGGGTGGAAATGAAATTGCTCGAATTCAACGGCCTGACTCGCCGTTTCGGTGGCCTGACCGCCGTCGACCACGTGTCCGGCCATGTCGCCGAGGGCGAACTGGTGGGGCTGATCGGGCCCAACGGTGCCGGCAAGACCACCCTGTTCAACCTGTTGACCGGGTTTGTGCCCGCCAGCGCCGGCACGGTGCATTTCAATGGCCACGACATCACCCGCCAGGCGCCGCACAAGGTGGCGCGCCTGGGGCTATCGCGAACGTTTCAGAACCTGCGGGTGTTTCCCAACATGACCGTGTTCGACAACACCTCGGTGGCCGCCACCGGCATTATCGGTCATGGCCTGAGGGCAACGCTGCTGGGCAACCGCCAGCGCGCACAGCAGATTTCCGAACGCAGTTGGCAGGCGCTTGAACGGGTGGGCCTGGCGCACCTGGCCGACCAGTTGGCCGCCAACCTGTCCTACGGCCAGCGCAAGTACCTGGAAATCGCCCGGGCACTGGCCATGCAGCCGCGCCTGCTGGTGCTCGATGAGCCGGCCGCTGGCCTCAATGACACCGAAACCGCGCAACTGGCGGCCTTCATTCGCCAACTCAACGCCGAAGGGCTGAGCGTGATGCTGGTGGAACATGACATGAACCTGGTGATGTCGATCTGCGAACGCATCATGGTGCTGGCCTCGGGGCGCAAGATCGCCGACGGCCTGCCGGCTGCAATCCGCACCGACGCCGCCGTACTGGAATCCTACCTGGGGGCCGATGAGCCATGAACATCCTCGATATTCAGGCGCTGCGCATCAACCTGGGCACCCACGACATTCTGCATGGCATCGACCTGGCTGTGCCCGAGCGCAGCATCATTGCCGTGCTGGGGGCCAACGGCGCGGGCAAGACCACCCTCATGCGCGCCATCTCCGGCATCTACAAGCCCAGCAGCGGGCGCATTCTGGTAGGCGGCGAGAACATCGCCGGGCTACCCAGCCACGCCATCGTCGGCCGGGGGGTACTGCAGACCCCGGAAGGCCGGCAGATATTCTCCACCATGACCGTGCGCGAGAACCTCATCATCGGTGGCGGGCCCCACGGCCTGGCCGAGCTGGACTACGTGCTGGGGCTGTTTCCGGTGCTGGGCCAGCGCCTGGACCAACTGGCCGGCTCGCTGTCGGGTGGCGAACAGCAGATGCTGTGCATTGGTCGCGCGCTGATGCGCAAGCCGCGCCTCTTGTTGATGGATGAGCCCTCGCTGGGGCTGGCCCCCAGGGTGGTCAGTGAAATCTTCCAACTGGTGGAACAGATAAGGGCCAGCGGCCTGACCGTGCTGCTGGTGGAACAGAATGCCCGCGCGGCCCTGCGGGTGGCCGATCATGCCGCGGTGCTGGACAACGGCCGCATTACTCTGGAAGGCCCTGCGCAGCAGGTCGCGGCCGACCCGCGCATCGTCCAGGCTTACCTTGGAGGTCATACTCATTGAACATTCAACACGCCACCAACGCCCTGGCTACCCAACGCCTGCGTGAAGAACTGGCCTACTTGCGCCTGCCTGCCAACCCTTGGCCCAGCCTGGGTACCCCGGCGGGCAGCAGCGACATCGCCGACGTGGCAATCATCGGCGCCGGCATGTTCGGCATTGCCGCGGCCGTAGCGCTACGGCTCAAGGGCATCGACAACCTGCGCCTGTTCGATGACAGCCCCCAGGGCCATAGCGGCCCCTGGACCACCTATGCGCGCATGCGCACCCTGCGCTCGCCCAAGGAACTGCCCGGGTTGGCGCTGGGCATTCGCGCCCTGACCTTTCGCGCCTGGTATGAGGCGGTGCATGGCGTGCAGGCCTGGGAGCAGTTGTACAAGATCCCCAATGGCACCTGGCAGGATTACCTGGGCTGGATCGCTGAAGCGTTCGACTTGCCGATTGAACATGACACGGCCATCAGCACCTTTGCCGTCGACGCCCAGGGCGTCACGCTCAAACGCGCCGATGGCGGCCAGGTGCGGGCACGGCGCCTGGTCATCGCCAACGGCCGCGCCGGGGCCGGCGGGCCGAACATCCCGGCCTTCATCGAAGAGCGGCTGTTCCCCCGCCTGGCGGCCCACACCTGCGACCCGGTGGACTTCGCCGCGCTGGCCGGGCGCCGGGTGGCGGTGATCGGCGCGGGGTCATCGGCCTGGGACAACGCGGCCACGGCCCTGGAGCATGGCGCTGCACAGGTGACCATGTACGCCCGTCGAGCCTGGCTGCCGCAGATCAACAAGGCACGGGCGTCCACCTACCCAGGCTTTGTCGAGGGCTGGCACAGCCTTGCGCCCGAACAGCAATGGGCGCTGGCCAGCTACCTTGACGATACCCCGCCGCCGCCACCCCACGAAACCGTGTTGCGCACCCTGGCGGCGGGGGGCGAGCGCTTCACCCTGCACTTGGCGTCACGCTTGCAGGACGTGCGTGAAGCCGACGGCCGGGTACGCCTGCAACTGTCCGAGCACACCGACCATGCCGACTTCCTGATCGTGGGTACCGGCTTTCGCGTGGACCTTGCCGGTGCCCCGCTGTTCGCCGAGGTGGCTGACCGCGTCGCCTTGTGGCGCGACCGCTTCGAACCGGCACGCGCCGGGCAACGGCCACACCTGGGGTTGTACCCCTGGCTAGGGGATGGTTTCGAGTTGCAGGAGCGGGACGCAGGCCCCGGCCCGCTCAACCGCGTGCACCTGCTCAACCACGCCGCGAGCTTGAGTTTCGGCGCGGTGGCCTCGGATATTCCGGCGATCAGCACGGCAGCCGAGCGGCTGGCTTCGCGTATCGTGGCGCATGTGTTTGCCGAAGGGTTCGCAGGGCACCTGGGGTATTTGCGGGCGTGGGAGGCTGAGTGGGAGTTGGAGCCCACGCCCTATCTGCAGCGTGGCGCGTAGCACCTGAAGCATCCGCGGCAACGCGGTCGATCTGGCAGCCCTCTTCCCGAGCTTCGCCCGGTCCCACAGGGTTGCGATGGCTGCTTCTAAAGATGACACGCGTGCCGTTGTGGGACCGGGCGCAAGCTCGGGAAGCGGGCGACGCGGTCGGTCTGGCAGCCCTCTTCCCGAGCTTCGCCCGCTCTACAGGGTTGCGATGGCCGCTGCTTGGTGGCGTGCAAGCGCCGAAGCAGACACTGCCTGTGTCATTGCAATGCCGCCCACCCATACCGAACTTCCGCCAAGGTGACCCCGCCCCTGGCCAATGTACGTTGGCTGCCGGGCTCTTCGGCCCAGCCCGCTCGGCGATAGAAGCGGATCGCCCGCTCATTGTCGGCCAGCACCCACAGGGTCAGGCGTCGGTGACCGTGGTCGGCCAGGCGTTGCAGCCCGGCCTTCCACAAGGCCAGCCCGACGCCGGTTCCCCAGTGCTCAGCCAGCACGTAGAGGGCCATGACCTCACCGGCATTGTCCGCAGCGGCATCCTCATCGCGGCCGGCCCCCACATCGATCCACCCCACCACCTGCCCGTCCACCTCCGCGACCAGGACGTTGGTGGCACCGGCACTGATCGAGCGCGCCCAGAATGCTTCCCGTTACGCCAGTGTGTTGGTCAGCGAAGCGAGGAACGCGGCAGGCATCAATTGGCGATAGGCCTGCTGCCAACTGCTGACGTGCACGTGGGCGATGGCTGAGGCATCGGCGGGTATGGCATCGCGGATCATCGAAGGCGTCCTTCTTCGGCAGTAGGGGCAAGCCACTTACTGTAGCGAAGATTGGGCACGTTAGCGGGCGAAGGTTGGCTGAAACGCGGCGCAAGCTGGCACAATGTTCAGCCGCCCCGCCTGGACACCGCCCCACCATGCCCCTGTTCAACCGCCTCAGCACTTTCAGCGCCCAGGCAGGGCGTGCCTTGGCCCTGGTATGGGGCACCTCGCGCGCACTGTTCATCGGCCTGGTCCTGGCCACCCTGGCGGCAGGTGTGCTGCCCGCCCTGGCGGCCTGGATAGGGCAGCGCATCGTCGATGCCGTGGTCCAGGCCATGCAGGTGCACGCCAGCGGCAGCCAGGCGCCGGTGTGGCCGGTGCTGCGCTATGTGCTGGCCGAAGCCGGGGTGCTGGCCCTGCTGGCCGCTGCGCAACGTGGCCTTTCCGTGCAGCAGGCGTTGCTGCGGGTACAACTGGCGCAAAAGGTCAACCTGCTGATCCTGGAAAAAGCCCAGACCCTGTCGATGCTGCAATTCGAGGACTCGGCGTTCTACGACAAGCTGGTGCGGGTACGCCGCGATGCCTCTACCCGCCCTCTGGGGCTGGTGACCAAGGGTCTGGGGCTGGTGCAGAACCTCATCTCGCTGATCAGCTTCGCGGTACTGCTGGTGCATTTCTCGCCTTGGGCCTTGGCCATTCTGGTGCTCGGTGCCCTGCCCGTGTTCTTCGCCGAGGCGCACTTTTCCGGCGATGCCTTCCGCCTGTTCAAGCGCCGCGCGCCGGAGACGCGCCAGCAGGGCTACCTGGAAGCGCTGCTGTCTCAGGAAGCGCATGCCAAGGAGGTCAAGCTGTTTGGGCTGGCACCGCTGCTGCTGCAACGCTACCGAGACAACTTCACCCGCCTGTACGCCGAGGACCGCCGCCTGACCCTGCGCCGCGACGGCTGGGGCTTCGCCCTGGGGTTGCTGGGCACCGCCGCGTTCTACCTGGCCTATGCCTGGGTGGTACTGGACACCGTCAAGGGCCAGACCAGCCTGGGCCAGATGACCATGTACCTGGTGCTGTTCAAGCAGGGCCAGAGCGCGATCACCGCCAGCCTGGCCGCCATTGCCGGGCTGTACGAAGATGGCCTGTACCTGTCGGACCTCTACGAATACCTGGCCCATGAAAGTGTGCAGCCCCGGGGCCACCTGACGGCGGGCGTACGGCCTGGCGACGGGCTGCGGTGCGAAAACCTGGGCTTTCGCTACCCGGACGCCGCCCGGGACACGCTCAGCGCCATCGACCTGCACCTGGCACCGGGCAAGAGCCTGGCCCTGGTGGGCGAGAACGGCTCGGGCAAGACTACCCTGATCAAGTTGCTGACCCGCCTGTACACGCCCGGCCAAGGCCGCATCCTGCTCGATGGCAGCGACCTGCAGGACTGGGACGAGCAGGCCCTGCACCAGCGTATCGGGGTCATTTTCCAGGACTACATCCGCTACCAGATGACCGTCGGCGAGAACCTCGGCGTGGGTGACGTCAATGCCTTCGATGACCGCGAGCGCTGGTCCGAAGCGGCGGCACAGGGTATCGCCGCCGAGTTCATCGAGCGCCTGAGCGATGGCTATGGCACCCAACTGGGCCGCTGGTTCGTGGGGGGCCAGGAACTGTCAGGTGGCCAATGGCAGAAAGTGGCCCTTTCACGGGCCTACATGCGCCGTGATGCCGACATCCTGATCCTCGACGAACCCACCGCTGCCCTGGACGCGGGCGCCGAAGCGGCAGTATTCGAGCATTTCCGCGAGTACGCCAAGGGGCGCATGACCCTGCTGATCTCCCACCGTTTTTCCAGCGTGCGCAGCGCCGACCATATCATCGTGCTGGACCAGGGCCGCATTGCCGAACAGGGCAACCACGAGCAACTGATCGCAGGCGGAGGCCGCTACGCCGAACTGTTCGACATTCAGGCGCAAGGTTACCGGTAAGCCGGGGATGTGGGCCGATTGCAATCGCGGTGGCCGATTGCTTCAATGTCGGCCACCTTGAACACGCACTAAGGGCCACCATGATCGAGTTGAACCAGGTTACCGCCTTCCAGCAGGAAAACCGTGTTTTCGACCAACTGTCGCTGCACATCGGCTACAACGAGCGGGTCGCTATCCTCGGCCCCAACGGTGCCGGCAAAAGCACCCTGCTGAAGCTGATCAACCGCGAGCTCTACCCGGTGGAGCGGCCCGGCAGCTATTTGCGCCTGTTCGGCCATGAAACCTTCAACCTGTGGGACCTGCGCGCCAAGATCGGCTTCGTGTCCCAGGACATGCAGGAAGACTACACCCCCTACACGTCGGCCCTGGACGTGGTGATCTCCGGCTTTTTCGGCGCCATGGGCACCCACGCCCACCTGCGCCCCGACGCCGAGCAGACCGCCCGCGCCCGCGAACTGCTGGGCCAGTTGGGCATGCAGATCGATGAGCAACGCATGTTCCAGCGCCTGTCCACCGGCCAGAAGCGCCGCTTGCTACTGGCCCGCGCCCTGGTGCACAACCCGCGGGCGCTGATCCTCGACGAACCCACCGCCGGTCTGGACATGGGCGCCAGCATGAGCCTGCTGAGCCTGATGCGCGACTTCTGCCACGATGACCGCGCCATGATCATCACGACCCACCACATCGACGAAATCATTCCCGAGATCGAGCGCGTGGTGCTGATCCAGCAAGGTCAGGTGATTGCCGATGGGCCCAAGGCGCACGTGCTGACCAGTGAGCGGCTGTCCGAGTTGTATCAAACGTCGTTGCAGGTGAGTGAACAGGGAGGGTGGTATCGGTGCTGGCATGGGTGAAGATTAAGGTGGGCCTACTGGACGCCAGGCTCCAGACGGTCTAAGTATCAAGGCAACCCTAAAAACAAGAAGCCTGGCCATGAATATCCTCCACGACGACCGGCTGGACGGCGCCCTGCCCGCGGTCGACAAGCAGGGCCTGATCGATGCCCTGACCGCGGCACTGCCCGACCTCGATCTGCTGTACCGCACCGAAGACCTCAAACCCTATGAGTGCGATGGCCTGTCCGCCTACCGCACCACGCCGCTGCTGGTGGCGCTACCCCGGCACCTGGAGGAAGTACAGACGCTGTTGCGTATCTGCCACCAGCGCCAGGTGCCGGTGGTGCCCCGTGGCGCCGGTACTGGCTTGTCCGGCGGTGCCCTGCCGCTGGCCCAGGGCGTGTTGCTGGTGATGGCACGGTTCAATCAGATCCTCGACATCGACCCCAACACCCGAACCGCCCGTGTGCAGCCCGGGGTCCGCAACCTCGCCATCTCCCAGGCCGCCGCGCCCCACGGCCTGTATTACGCGCCCGACCCGTCGTCACAGATCGCCTGTTCCATCGGCGGCAACGTAGCGGAGAACGCCGGTGGCGTGCATTGCCTCAAGTACGGGCTGACCGTGCACAACCTGGTCCGGTTGCAGGTGCTGACGGTCGAGGGTGAGCCTCTGACCCTGGGCAGCAATGCCCTCGACAGCCCGGGTTTCGACCTGCTGGCGCTGTTCACCGGCTCCGAGGGCCTGCTGGGGGTGGTCACCGAGGTCACCGTCAGGCTGTTGCCCCGGCCGCAGGTCGCCAAGGTGCTGCTGGCCGCCTTCGACTCGGTGGAAAAAGCGGGCCAGGCAGTCGCCGATATCATCGCCGCGGGGATCATCCCAGGCGGCCTGGAGATGATGGACAACCTGGCCATTCGCGCCGCCGAAGACTTCATCCACGCCGGCTACCCGGTGGGCGCCGAGGCCATTCTGCTGTGCGAACTGGACGGAGTTGAAGCGGACGTGCACGAAGACTGCGAGCGCGTGCGGCAGATCCTCGCTGCCGCCGGGGCCACCGAAGTGCGGCAGGCCCGCGACGAGGCCGAACGCGTGCGCTTCTGGGCCGGGCGCAAGAATGCCTTTCCCGCCGTGGGCCGGCTGTCACCGGACTACTACTGCATGGACGGCACCATCCCGCGCCGCGAGCTGGCCAGGGTGCTCAAGGGCATCGCCGCGCTGTCGGTGGAGTATCAACTGCGGGTGGCCAATGTGTTCCATGCCGGTGACGGCAACATGCACCCGTTGATCCTGTTCGACGCCAACCTGCCGGGCGAGCTGGAGCGGGCGGAGGCCCTGGGCGGCAAGATCCTGGAGATGTGCGTGGCCGTGGGCGGCAGCATCACCGGCGAGCATGGCGTGGGCCGCGAGAAAATCAACCAGATGTGCAGCCAGTTCAACGCCGAGGAACTGACCCTGTTCCACGCCGTGAAGGCCGCCTTCGACCCGAGCGGCCTGCTCAACCCTGGCAAGAACATCCCCACCCTGCACCGCTGCGCCGAGTTCGGCGCCATGCACATTCACCACGGCCAGGTGCCCTTCCCCGAACTGGAGCGTTTCTGATGAGCCTGGACACGTTGCTCGATGGTGTGCACCAGGCCATCGCCAGCAGAACGCCGCTGCGCCTTCATGGCGGCGACACCAAGGCCTTTTTGGGACGGCCCACCGCTGGCACGCCGCTGGATACCCGGGCCTGGCGCGGCATCGTCAGCTATGACCCCACGGAACTGGTGGTGACCGTGCGCGCCGGCACCCCGGTAAGCGAGTTGCTGGCCGCCCTGGACGAGGCCGGGCAGGCATTGCCGTGCGAACCACCCGACTTCGACGGCAGGGCCACGGTGGGCGGCATGGTCGCCGCCGGCCTGGCCGGGCCACGACGGCCCTGGAGCGGCGCGGTACGCGATTTCGTCCTCGGCACGCGGGTCATCACGGGGTTGGGCCAGCACCTGCGCTTTGGTGGCGAGGTGATGAAGAACGTCGCCGGCTATGACCTGTCACGGCTCCTGGCCGGTAGCTTCGGCAGCCTGGGGCTAATTACCGACGTATCGCTGAAGGTCTTGCCCAAGCCGCGCTGCAGCGCCAGCCTGGTGCTGGACATCGGCCCTGGCGATGCCTTGCAGCGCCTGACCGAATGGGGCCAGCAGGCATTGCCCATCAGCGGCGCCTGCCATGACGGCCAGGTGCTGCACCTGCGCCTGGAAGGCGGTGAAGGCAACGTCGCTTCGGCCAGCGACCGCCTGGGTTGCCGCAGCGCCGATGCCGCGTTCTGGCAGGACCTGCGCGAGCATCGCCTGCCCTTCTTCGCCGATGCGCGGCCGCTGTGGCGCCTGTCGCTACCCTTCGATATCGGCCTGCTGGACCTGCCCGGCAAGCAGTTGCTGGACTGGGGCGGCGCCCAGCGCTGGCTGAAGTCCGACGCCGATGCCGATCACATCCGCGCCCTGGTGAGCGCGGCCGGCGGCCACGCCACCTGCTTCACGCCAGGCCGTCTGGACTCGCCCTTCCAGCCCCTGGCCCCGGCGTTGCTGCGCTATCACCAGCAACTCAAGGCGCGCCTGGACCCCCATGGCCTGTTCAACCCTGGCCGTCTGTATTCGGAGCTCTGACCATGCAAACCCACCTCAGCGATCAGGCCCGACTGCTGCCACGCGCCGCCGAAGCGGAAAAAGTGCTGCGCAGCTGCGTGCACTGCGGCTTCTGCAACGCCACCTGCCCTACCTACCAACTGTTGGGCGATGAGCTGGATGGCCCCCGCGGGCGCATCTACCTGATGAAGGAAATGCTCGAAGGCGCGCCCATCACCGCCGCCACCCAAACCCACCTCGACCGCTGCCTGAGCTGCCGCAATTGTGAGAGTACCTGCCCTTCGGGGGTCGAATACCACACGCTGCTCGACATTGGCCGCGACTACCTCGAACAGCAGGTGCCCCGCTCCTTGGGCAGCCGCCTGCTGCGGGGCGGCCTGCGGGCCGTGGTGCCGCACCCCGGGCTGTTCAGCGCCCTGACCCAGGCCGGTCAACGGCTGCGCCCCTGGCTGCCCGGCAGCCTGCAGGCCAAGCTGCCACGCCTGCCCCGCCCGGCCGGGGTACGGCCGGCACCCCGGCATGCACGGCGCATGCTGATCCTGGAAGGCTGCGTGCAACCTGGCTTCTCACCCAATACCAACGCGGCCGCCGCAAGGGTGCTAGACCGCCTGGGCATCAGCCTGGTGCCGACGGCGCAGGCGGGGTGCTGTGGTGCCGTGGACTATCACATGAATGCCCAGGGCACAGGCCTGGACAGGGCACGGCGCAATATCGACGCCTGGTGGCCGGCCATCGAGGCCGGCGCCGAAGCCATCGTGCAGACGGCCAGTGGCTGCGGCGCGTTCATCAAGGAATACGGGACACTGCTCAAGAACGACCCGCACTATGGCGCCAAGGCTCAGCGGGTCAGCGCCCTGGCCAGGGACCTGGTGGAGGTCCTGCGCGAAGCCCCCCTGGAGGGCCTGGCCGTGCATAGCGAACAGCGCCTGGCGTTCCACTGCCCGTGCACACTTCAGCATGCGCTGAAGCTGGGTGGCGCGGTGGAGGGCGTGCTGACGCGGCTGGGCTTCACCCTCAGCGCCGTACCCGACGGGCACCTGTGCTGTGGTTCGGCGGGCACCTACTCAATCACCCAGCCGACCTTGTCGAAGCAACTGCGCGACAACCGCCTCAATGCCCTGGAGAGCGGCAAGCCGGATATCATTGTCACCGCCAACATCGGCTGCCAGACCCACCTGGACGGCGCCGGGCGCACACCGGTGCGGCACTGGATCGAGCTGGTGGATGAAGCCTGCAACGCCACCGCCGTGTAGCAGCGGACCTGGCCGCGTCGGCGGTGCACGCGGTGTACCTGAAGCTGTGTCGGCGGTACGCGGTGGTCAGGCAGGCGCCGGCACCTTGGCCACTTTCGGGGGGCGGGTGCCCAGCCAGGAAGCGAGCACGATCAGCGCCCCGCCGCACCACGAGACCAGCGTCAATTGCTCACCCAGCCACATCACCGCGAAGCACGCGCCAAACAACGGTTCGGCGCCCATCAACAGTGATGTACGGCTCGGGCTGGTGTGGCGCAGGGCAAAGTTCTGGGCAAAGAACGCGAACAGCGTGCAGAACAGCACCAGGTACCCGGTCAGGCTCCAGAACGCCAGGCTGTGAGGCAAGGCCGGCACACCACCGGTGGTCACCAGCAGGATAGCCAGGCTGCCAAAGCCCACCACGCCGACCTGCACCGCCGTCAGCGCCAGCGCCGGTACCTGGGTGCCCAGCTGCAACTTGCGCGTCGTGCACACCATCAGCGCCCGCAGCAACGCCGCCAGCAGGATCAGCCAATCGCCCGGGTTCAACACCACTTCACGGGCCCCGGTCAGCATCAGCGCCCCCAGCAACGACAGGCCCGCATAACCAAAGGCCTCGCCACTGGGCCGTTGGCCAAACATCGCCCATTCCACCAAGGGCGTGAGCACCACGCACAGGCTGATCAGAAAAGCGGCGTTACTGGCCGTGGTGGTCGCCACGCCGTAGGTCTCCGCCAGGAAGATCGACAGCAGGATGCTCCCCATCATCACCCCCGGCTTCAACGCCGCCCACAAGTGCCCGCGCAACCAGGGCAGCAACAGCACAAACGTCAACAGAAAGCGCACGGTGAGAAACCCCAGTACCGGGTAGAACACCAGGGCACTCTTGGCCACGCCATAGCTGGTGCCCCAGATCAACGCCACCATCAGCAGCATCAGCTCGGCCATTCGCAGTTTCGACATTATCAGACGCCTCTGAGTGGGAATGCCGGAATTATCACCAAGGCCTTTGCCGAGCATTAGCCCGCTTGCCCGGACAACAGTTGTGCGCCGGGTGAACGAATCCCGTCGGCGGCGACTGTTGGGCGGCCAACAGTGGTTGGACAAACTGGCCGCACAACCTCCAGCGCCAGGCCGTGAAACCCGCGAAAAACCGCTCTGGCACAGGTGGTACGGCTTTTGCTCCTGACCTGCCAGAGCCAGACTATTCACATAGATGCTCCTCACAGACATTGGACTCTCAGGGGTATTGATATTGAACACGAATGACCGGGCTCGCTACAGCGCCCGCCCGCCTCGCGCACGTACACTTTCCCTGGCCATGGCCGTCAGCGCTGGACTGGCCTTGCTCAACAGCGCCCAGGCTGCCACCGACACCAGCCTCGACACCGTGGTGGTCACCGGCCACGCCCAGACCGACACCCAGGCCGACAAGGAACGCCTCAACCAGGTGGCCGGCGCCACCCATGTGGTGGACAACAAGGAAGTGGAAAAGGGCCGCGCCGCCACTGCCGAGGACGTCCTGGCCTTCCAGCCGGGCGTCTATGCCCAGGCCACCAGCGGCCAGAGCGCGGCCAAGGTGTCGATTCGCGGGTCGGGCATCAACGCTTTCTACGGCGGGTACGCGCTGGGCATCAAGTACCTGTATGACGGCATCCCCGTGACTGGCCCCGGGGGCACCCAGGAAGACCTGCTGGACATGGCCGCCGTCGACCACACCGAAGTGCTGTCGGGCGCCAATGCCTTCGAATACAGCGCCCTTACCCTCGGTGGCGCGATCAACATGGTGACGAACACGGGCTACACCTCGCCGGGGAACTACGTACGCCTGGAAGGCGGCAGCTTCGGCTACAAGAAAGAACAGCTGAGCACCGGCGGCGTGGTCGGCGACAGTGATTATTACCTGTCGATCCTGCACAACGAACGCAAGGGCTACCAGGACGACTCGGCCAACCACGGCAATGACGTGGTGGGCAACTTCGGGCACATCTTCAACGACAAACTGGAAACGCGCTTCACCTTCCGCTACCGCGACGAAGACAACACCAACGCCAGCACCCTGACCAAATACCAGATCAAGCACGACCCCACCGCCAACAATTACCGCTGGGTGCGCAAGAAGCCCGGCACCACCCTGCTGGGCAGCACCACCACCTATACCTTCGACGACAACTCGAAGCTGGAGGTGGGCCTGGGCTACCACCATTACACCTTGACCGACGGCCTGCACTACTACGCCAACCCTGGCCAATGGGACTCCACCGACCTGTCCACCTCGCTGCGTTACCTGCGCAAGGGCGACACGCTGTTCGGCCTGCCGAGCAACACCACCCTGAGCTTCAGCAGCACCGTGCTGATGCCTGGCAACGAGCGGGTGCGCAACCCCGATACCTGGGCGCTGGTGCAGAAGAACAACTTCACTGGCTCGCGAGACACCGTGTTCTCCCTGGGCAACGACCTGCAACTGACCGACCGTACCTGGCTGACCACGGGGTTGTCGCTGGCCAACACCAAGCGCGATGTGCGCGTGACCTATGCCACCAACGCCAACACCAGCGAGTTCCCCAGCGAGGTCAACTACAACGACTGGAACCTGGCCCCGCGGATCGGCTTTCGCTATGCGCTGAACCCGGACGTGCAACTGTTCGGTAACGTCAGCCGCTCCATAGACCCGCCAGTGACCTGGTACTACTCCTCGGGGCCGGTCAGCAACCCCTACGTGCAGCCGCTGCATGCGCAGAAAGCCAACACGGTGGAACTGGGGGTTCGCGGCAGCCAGGGTATCTTCGACGGCAGCTTCACGGTGTACCGTTCGTGGGTGCAGGGCGAGTTGCTGTCAGCGGTGATCGCCGATGCCACCGCCACCTCCAACGAGATCGTCTCCAACACCAACGCCTCGCCCACCATTCACCAGGGCATCGAGGCAGGCCTGAGCACGCTGCTGTGGACGGGCCAGAACGGCAGCACGGTGAAATGGCGCCAGGCCTACACGGTCAACGACTTCTACTTCCGCCACGACGCCACCTTCGGCGGCAATCAACTGCCCGGTCTGCCGCGCCAGGTCTACCAGAGTGCCCTGCAGTACCAGCACCCCAGCGGCTGGTATGGCGAGGTCAACCTCAACCATGCCTCCAGCTACTACGTGGACTTCGCCAACACAGTGAAAGCCCCGGAGTACACCATTTTCGGCGCCAAGGTCGGCTATGAAGCGCCGAGCAAGCGCTGGAGCGTATTCCTGGACGCCCGCAACCTGACCGACAAGCACTACGTGACCGCCTCCAAGACCTCCTACGACCTCAAGGGCGTGGACTCGGACAACTTCTACGTGGGTGACGGCTTTGGCGTCACCACGGGCGTGTCGTACCGCTTCTGACAAACGGACCCTTTCCATGAACCTGAAGAAACTGCACGTCAACCTGTTCGAAATGAACTGCGTGAGCCACATCACCCATGGCCTGTGGGTGCACCCGGACAACAACCGCCACCGTTTCAATGACCTGGACTACTGGACGGAACTGGCGCAACTGCTGGAGGCCGGCGGCTTCGACGCGGTGTTCCTTGCCGATGTGATCGGTACGTACGATGTGTTCCGCAACGGGCCCGAAACAGCCCTGCGCGAAGGCATGCAAATCCCCAGCAACGACCCCATGCTGGTGATCCCGGCCATGGCCGCGGTCACGCGCCACCTGGGGTTCGGGGTGACCTTCTCCACCACCTATGAACCGCCCTTCGCCTTTGCCCGGCGCATGAGCACCCTGGACCACCTGACCAAAGGCCGCGTAGGCTGGAACATCGTCACCTCCTACCTGCCCAACGCCGCGCGCAACTTCGGCCATGACGACGAGGTGCGCCATGACCAGCGTTACGAGATCGCCGACGAGTACCTGGACGTGTTGTACAAACTGTGGGAAGGCAGCTGGGACGACGACGCAGTGGTCCAGGACCGTGGGAACCGGGTCTACACAGACCCAACCAAGGTGCGCTATATCGACCATGTGGGTGACTACTACAAGGTGGCCGGCCCGCACTTGTGCCAGCCGTCACGCCAGCGCACGCCAGTGCTGTTCCAGGCCACCGGTTCGCCAGCGGGTAGCGAGTTCGCCGGCCGCCATGCCGAGGTGGTGTTCACCGGCGGCAAGAGCCACGAGACCATCCGGCGCAACATCCAGACCATGCGCGACAAGGCCGTGGCCCACGGCCGCGCGCCGGACAGCATCAAGTTCGTGGTCATGGCTTCGATCATCACCGGGCGCACCGACGAGGAGGTGGCGCGCAAGCTGCAAGCGTATGGGCAACTCCTGAGCGTCGAGGGGTCCATGGCCCACTTCCAGCTGCCGGTGGACCTCTTGGCCTACCCTCGCGACGAGGTGGTGGCCAATATCATCCGCCGCGAGAAACTGGCCTCGCTGTTTCTCGACTACTTTCCCCAGGACGAAACCGTAGGCCAGGCCCTGGACCGGCTGGGCAGCCTGGACCAGGGGTACTTCTTCGTGGCCGGTACGCCACAGGTGGTGGCCGACCGTATCGAACAGTGGCTTGATGAGGACGGCATCGACGGCATCAACCTGCGCCAGTTCCTGTCCTTCGAGACAGCGCGCGACTTCATCGAACTGGTGGTGCCGGAGTTGCGCAAGCGCGGGCGTTACCGGGAGGCGTACGAGCCGGGGGAAACCTTGCGCGAGCGGCTGTTCGGCGCAGGCCAGGCGAAGCTGCCGGCCAACCACTTCGCCAGCCGCTACCGCGACCCGCAAGCGCTGAAGCAGCCCGCCCGCCCCCTGCGATTCGAGCAGTAGCGGCAACTGTCTTTTGTGGGCCTTCACGATGCGGTCTGCCTGGTACTGCGCGTCGTGAGTGACGCGCGTGCAGTTGCAGCTCAGGGTGCAACCTCGGGAAGCGGACAATGCATTCGATCTGACGGGCCTCTTCCCGAGCTTCGCCCGGTCCCACAGGGGAATGGGGAAGCGAGGCCTATCAGGCTGTGGGAGCTACTGAACAGGCCGCAAGATCAGTACCGCCAGCGGTGGCAGGTTCAGGGACAGCGAGAGCGGCTGACCATGGCTGTGCACCGGCTCGGTGGCCACCCCGCCGCCATTGCCATAGTTGGAACCGGCGTAGATCTCGGCGTCACTGTTGAGCACCTCTTCCCAGCGCTCGGCAAACGGCACGCCGATGCGATAACTCTCGCGCGGTACCGGGGTGAAGTTGGCCACTACCAACAGCGGCTCGCCACCCTTGCTCCAACGCAGCCACGCAAACACACTGTTGGCCGCATCGTCACCAATCAGCCACTGGAAACCCTGGGGCACGCAGTCCTGGTCATGCAGCGCGGGCTCTTCGCGGTACAGGCGGTTGAGGTCGCCCACCAGCTTCTGCACACCCAAGTGGTCGGACTGCTTGAGCAGGTACCAATCCAGCTCGCTGTCGTGGTTCCACTCGCGCCATTGGCCGAACTCACACCCCATGAACAACAGTTTCTTGCCCGGGTGCGCCCACATGAAGGTCAGGTATGCCCGCAGGTTGGCGAATTTCTGCCAGCGGTCGCCGGGCATCTTGTCGATCAGCGAGTGCTTGCCGTGCACCACCTCGTCGTGGGAAATAGGCAGGATGAAGTGTTCGGAGTAGGCATAGATCAAGCCGAAACTCATCTCGTTGTGGTGATGGTTGCGGTGAATCGGGTCGTTCTGGATGTAGTGCAAAGTGTCATGCATCCAGCCCATGTTCCACTTGTACGCAAACCCCAGGCCACCTTGCTGCGTGGGCTGGCTGACGCCCGGCCAGGCGGTGGATTCCTCGGCGATGACCAGCGCACCCGGCGCCTCCAGCGCCACCACGTCGTTGAGGTGGCGCAGGAAGTCGATGGCTTCCAGGTTCTCGCGGCCACCGTAGCGGTTGGGGATCCACTCACCCGCCTTGCGCGAATAGTCGCGGTACAACATCGAGGCCACCGCATCCACCCGCAGGCCGTCAACGTGGAAGTGCTTCAGCCAGTGCAGCGCCGAGGCCAGCATGAAACCATGCACTTCGGTGCGGCCCAGGTTGTAGATCAGCGTGTCCCAATCCTGGTGGAAGCCTTCCAGCGGGTTGTCGTACTCGTACAGTGCGGTGCCGTCGAAGCGCGCCAGGCCGTGGGTATCGGTGGGAAAATGCGCCGGTACCCAGTCGAGAATCACGCCAATGCCGCCCTGGTGACAGCGGTCGATGAAGGCGGCGAAATCGTCCGGGCTGCCATAACGCGCCGACGGTGCGAACTGCGACAGTGGCTGGTAACCCCAGGAGCCACCAAAGGGGTGTTCCATGATCGGCATCAGCTCGATGTGGGTGAAGCCCAGTTGCTGTACATAAGGCACCAGGCGGTCGGCCAGCTCGTGCCAATTATAGTTGCGCACCTCGCCTTCTTCATTGATCTCGCACTGCCAGGAACCGGCGTGCAGTTCGTAGATCGACAACGGCTTGTTCAGCCCATGGTGTTCGCCGCGTGCCTGCATCCAGGCCTCGTCGCCCCAGGAATGGCTGAGCGGCTGCGCCACCTTGGAAGCGGTCGAGGGCGGTAGTTCGGTGCGAAGGGCAACGGGGTCGGCCTTGAGCGGCAGGACACCTTCGTGGCTGAGCACTTCGTACTTGTAGGTCTCGCCCGGCTGCAGGCGTGGCACGAAGATCTCCCATACGCCTGATGGGTGGCGCAGGCGCATGGGGTGGCGGCGGCCGTCCCAGATGTTGAAGTCGCCCACCACCGACACCCGCCGGGCGTTGGGCGCCCACACGGAAAAGCGCACGCCCTGCACCCCATCGACCGTCACGCACTGGGCGCCGAGGGCGCTGCTGAGGTCGCGATGGTTGCCTTCGGCGAACAAGTACAGGTCCATTTCGCCCAACAGCTCGCCAAAGCTGTAGGGGTCTTCACTGATCTGCTCACCGCCCGCCCACTGCACCTTGAGCAGGTAGGGGCGCTGGTCGGGGAACTGGCCGACGAACAGCCCGGGCACTTCACCCTGCTGCAGTGACCCACGCTCCTGCTGGGTGTCCTTGTCCAGCACATGCACGCTGAGCGCAGTGGGCAGGTACGCACGAATATATTGCCCGCCCGCCCCATCGGCGTGCGGGCCCAGTACCGAAAACGGGTCGCGATGGTCGGCGCGTATCAGCGCCTCGACGTCCGCCTTGGGCGGGAAAGCCCCGACCTTGCCCTGTTCCTTGTGCGCGTTCATTTACTACTCTCCCCTGGTACTCAGTAACCCGAATAGCCCATGCAAAGGCACGGCCAGCCAGCTCGGGCGATTCTCGGCTTCGTATGCGATTTCGTAGCAAGCCTTCTCCAGGCTGAACAGCTCCAGTGCTGCGCGTTCGCCATCGGCGTCCTGCCAGGCATGCGCCAAGCTGGCCGTGGCCAGGCCATAGGCCTCGATGAACGCGTGGCGGGCCTCGTGCAAATAGCGTTTGCCCACGCGCTGGCGGGCCTGCTCGGCTTCGGCGCGGTCGTCCACGCCCTGGGCATTGCGCATGGCCATGGCGGCAGCGTAGTCGAAGGAGCGCAGCACACCGCTGACGTCCTTGTAAGGGCTGTACTTGGCCCGGCGCTCTTCCAGCGGCCGTGCCGGCTCCCCTTCGAAGTCGATGATGTAGGCGTCGCCCTGCACCACCAGCACCTGCCCCAGGTGCAGGTCGCCGTGCACGCGCATGATCAGCCCGCCGACCGCTTGCTTGCTGAGCTGGTCGATGTGGCTGAGCAGGGATTTGCGTTGCTTGAGCAAATCATCCACCAGGCCACGGTCTTCCTCGACCAATTCGTGATAGTGCTGCTCCAGCAATTGCAGGGCGCGCTCCAGTTGGACACTGACGCTCTTGCTCCAGCCCTGGGCGTCTTTCTTGCCGCTGGGGCTGGCCTTGAAGTCCGGGTTGTCGGTGGGCGCGGCCAGCACCTGGTGCATTTCACCCAGGCGCTGGCCCAACAGCGCGGCGAAATCAGCCAGCTCACCCAACGCGTTGTAATGCTGTTCCTGGTCGGAATGCCCCAGTTGCAACTCGTCGCGGATGGCCCGCTCCAGGTTGTTCTGGGTCCAGGCCCAGGCGTCGCCCTGATTGTTCAGGTAGCCCTGGGCAATCATCAGCAGGTGCGGCAGCCCCTGGTCATCGACTCGGCTGACCGACCCCAGCAGCGGCGAGATATTGGCAAAACCGGCTGCTGTCAGGTAAGCGCCCATTTCCAGTTCCGGGTGGATACCGCCGCTGACCCGGCGGATCATCTTCAGCACCATGCTGCCACCCACCACCACCGAGCTGTTGGACTGCTCGGCAGACAGGTAGCGCACCTCCGGTTCGGCCGCCAGGTTCAGGCGCGCCAGTTCCGGGGTGGCAGTGAAGTGGATCTTGCCTTCGTCACAGGTCAGCACGGTGCCCGCCCTGAAACCCTGGACCACGGCGCGAATGAAACTTTCCAGCACGAAGGCATCGGTGATCAGCCCCACCTGGCGGTTACGACGCACCCGCGACAACGCCAACTGGTGGGGCAAGGCGCTGCTGGGCTGGTCTTCACCCAGCAAGCCGAAAGGGAATTGGTAGCGGCTGACCTGACCGCCGCTGCGCACCTCGATTTCGCTGAGCAGCACCGGGCTGGTGGGCGTGCCGAAGCGTACGCCATAGGCAATGCGGACCTGTTCGATGGCGGTGTCCTTGCCGGCGAACCAGCGGCGTTTGGGCAGGTATTGCGGCAGCGCCTGGGTTTCCAGACTGCTGCGCGACGGTTCTTCCAGGAGCTCTTCCATACGTTTTTTCAACACCAGGGTGAGGAAGTCGGGCAGCGGCTGAGCCGGCTCAACATGCCAGCTGGGCATCTGCGCTTCGGTCGCCAGCAGGAACCAGTAGAAACCATAGGGCGGCAGCGTCAGCAAAAAGTTCAGTTGGCCGATGGGTGGGAACGCGCTGCCACCGAGCATTTCCACAGGCACCATGCCGGCGTACTGGGACAGGTCCAGCTCGGCGGCCTGGGCGGCGCGCGAAACGTTGGCCACGCACAGCACCAGTTCATTCTTGCCGTCGGGGCTGGTGTACTCGCGAATATAGGCCAGGATGCGCCGGTTGCTGGGCGAGAGCATCTTCAGGCTGCCGCGGCCAAAAGCCTTTTGCTGCTTGCGCACGGCCAGCAGGCGCCGAGTCCAGTTGAGCAGCGAGTGAGGGTCATTGGACTGGGTCTCGACGTTCACCGACTGGTAACCGTAGAGCGGGTCCATGATCGGCGGCAGCACCAGGCTGGCCGGGTCGGCGCGAGAAAAACCGCCGTTGCGGTCGATGGACCACTGCATGGGCGTGCGCACGCCATCACGGTCGCCCAGGTAGATGTTGTCGCCCATGCCGATTTCGTCACCGTAGTACAGCGTGGGCGTGCCGGGCATGGACAGCAGGAGGCTGTTGAGCAGCTCGATGCGGCGACGGTCCCGTTCCAGCAAAGGCGCCAGGCGTCGACGGATGCCCAGGTTGATGCGCGCGCGACGGTCGGCGGCGTAGTAGTTCCACAGGTAGTCGCGCTCGCGGTCAGTGACCATTTCCAGCGTCAGTTCATCGTGGTTGCGCAGGAAAATCGCCCACTGGCAGTTGGCGGGAATCTCCGGGGTCTGGCGCAGGATATCGGTGATCGGAAAGCGATCCTCCTGGGCCAAGGCCATGTACATGCGCGGCATCAGCGGAAAGTGGAAGGCCATGTGGCATTCATCGCCGTTGTCACCGAACACATCGCCAAAATACAGCTGCGTGTCTTCAGGCCATTGGTTGGCTTCGGCCAGCAGCATGCGGTCGGGGTAATGAGCGTCGATCTCGGCACGGATCTGCTTGAGCACCTGATGGGTCTCGGGCAGGTTCTCATTGTTGGTGCCGTCACGTTCGATCAGGTAGGGGATGGCGTCCAGGCGCAGGCCATCGATGCCCATGTCCAACCAGTAGCGCATCACCCCCAGTACCGCCTTCATGACCTGCGGGTTATCGAAATTGAGGTCCGGCTGGTGGGAATAGAACCGATGCCAGAAATACTGGCCGGCGACCGGGTCCCAGGTCCAGTTGGATTTTTCCGTGTCGAGGAAGATGATCCGCGTACCCGCGTATTTCTGGTCGGTGTCGGACCACACGTAGAAGTCCCGCGCCCGCGAGCCAGGCTTGGCCCGCCGCGCACGCTGGAACCAGGGGTGCTGGTCCGAGGTATGGTTGATGACCAGCTCGGTGATCACCCGCAGGCCGCGCTTGTGGGCTTCGGTGATGAACCGCCGCGCGTCGGCCATGGTTCCGTAGTCGGGGCTCACGGCCTTGTATTCGGCGATGTCGTAACCGTCGTCTCGGCGTGGCGAGGGGTAGAACGGCAGCAGCCAGATGGTGTTCACGCCCAGCTCGGCGATGTAGTCGAGCTTGTCGATCAGGCCCGGAAAATCACCGATACCATCATTGTTTGAATCGAAAAACGACTTGACGTGTACCTGGTAGATCACCGCGTCCTTGTACCACAAAGGGTCATTGATAAAGGCCGCGGTGCGGGGTTTCTTCGCCATGGGTCAGTCCTTTTCAGAGCGCCGCGCTGATGCGCCAGATGCCGAATGGCTGGTGGCCGGGGTCTATGCGCATCCACTGGGTTTTGCCGTACCAGGTCCAGCGGTGGCCGGTCATGAGGTCTTCGCCCTGGGTGGCGGCGCTGTCATCCAGCCCCAGTTCCCACAGCGGCAGCTCGAAATGGGCTTCCTGGACGTTATGCGGGTCGAGGCTGACCGCCACCAGGATGTAGTTGCGGCGGTCCGCGGTGCGCTTGCCGAAGTACACGATGTTGTCGTTCCAGCACTGGAAGAACGCCAGGCCCAGGTGGGTTTGCAGTGCCGGGTTCTGGCGGCGGATACGGTTGAGCTGGGCGATCTCGGCGATGATATTGCCTGGCTGGGTGTAGTCCCGGGGACGAATCTCGTACTTCTCCGAGTCCAGGTACTCTTCCTTGCCGGGAATCGGCGCCGACTCGCACAGCTCGAACCCCGAATACATGCCCCACAGGCCCGAGCCCATGGTGGCCAGGGCCGCGCGGATGAGGAAACCGGCGCGGCCGGATTCGTGCAGGAAAAACGGGTTGATGTCCGGCGTGTTGACGAAGAAATTCGGCCGGTAGCAGTCGGACCATGGCGGCTGATTGAGCTGGGTGAAGTACTCGGTCAGCTCGGCCTTGGTGTTGCGCCAAGTGAAATAGGTGTAGCTCTGGGAATAGCCGACCTTGCCCAGGCGCGCCATCATCGCCGGTTTGGTGAAGGCTTCGGCGAGGAACATCACATCGGGGTATTCACGGCGCACGTCTTCGATCAGCCATTGCCAGAACGGCAGCGGCTTGGTGTGGGGGTTGTCGACGCGGAAAATCTTCACGCCCTCCTCCACCCAGCCCACTACCACGTCTCGCAGCGCCAGCCACAGGCTGGGCACGGCGTCGGCGGCGTAAAAGTCGACGTTGACGATGTCCTGGTACTTCTTCGGCGGGTTTTCCGCATAGCGGATGGTGCCGTCCGGGCGCCAGCTGAACCAACCCGGGTGCTCCGCCAGCCAAGGGTGGTCCTGGGAGCACTGGATGGCGAAGTCCAGGGCGATTTCCAGGCCGTGCTCGGCAGCCGCTGCCACCAGGTTGCGAAAATCCTCGCGGCTGCCCAGTTGCGGGTGAATGGCCTCGTGGCCGCCGTCGGCACTGCCAATGGCATAAGGGCTGCCAGGATCGTCCGGGCCGGCCTCAAGGGAATTGTTGGGCCCTTTGCGGTGCTTGCGGCCGATGGGGTGGATGGGCGGAAAATACAGCACGTCGAAGCCCATGTCGCGGATCATCGGCAAGCGGTTGTGCACGTCGTTGAAGGTGCCGTGGCGGCCCGCGTCGTCGGTGATCGAACGCGGGAACAGCTCGTACCAACTGGCGAACTGGGCGCGTTCGCGCTCCACTTCCACGGGGAATTCATGGCTCTTGCTCAGGTAGGCCCGCGGGTCGGCCAGGCTCATCAGCGCGGCGGTGTCCTTTTGCAGCAGCAGTGCCACCTGGCCCTCCTGGTCCAGGCCCTGGAACTCGTCATGCAGGTGCATCAGCTGGCGGCGCAGGGTTTCCTCGCTTTTCTCGGCACTCTGCACCAGGTGGCGGCGGCCCTCCTCCAGCTCCAGGCCGATGGGCACACCGGCGGCGTATTTCTTTTCCAGCTCGTAGCGGTAGGTGGCGAACCGGTCGATCCAGGCCTCGATGGTGTACACGTGGCGGCCGACCTGGCTGACGCTGAACTGCCCTTGCCAACTGTCGTTGCCCAGGTCCTTCATGGCCGTGCTGTGCCACTGGTCACTGCCCAGCGCGCGCCAGCGCAGAACCACGGCCAGTTTGTCGTGGCCGTCGGCGAAGACTTTGCTGTCCACAATCAGGCTTTGCCCGGTCACGGCCTTGACCGCAAACTGGCCGCCGTCGATGGAGGGTTGGGTGTTCTCGATCACGATACGTGGCAGCAGCAGGGCCTGGGACAGGCTCAGCGCCTGCTCGTTGCTCTGCTCGGCCGCCTGGCCGGTTTCGAAGGGTTGATCCGCGGTCATCGAGCATCTCCTACACGCCCAAAGGACGCTCATCCATTACAGAGGAAGGCCGGCCAACGCTGCCGGCACATGCATTAAGTTCCGAGCCATGGGGGTGCTGAAAGTTCATCGACAGTGATGCTCGGGAGTCATTGGCACCGGCGTGGTGTCCAGATCCTTGACAGCCCCCACAACCTGCGAGGAACCCCATGAATATCCCTATCCCCGCCGAAACGCCGGACCCGAACATCGACGACCCCACCCTGCCGCCGCCTGACCCCGAGACCGAGCCGGACGAACTGCCGGTCAAGCCCACCGTGCCGCCGACCGTGGGCGACCCGCCCAACCAGGAACCCCCGGCGCAGCTGTAAGGTTTTTTTCGCGATAGCGAGTACAGAGCATAGATGGGGTGGGAATAAGCGTGACCAGATAGTCATGATTTTTTTCGCCCCGCCGCCATAGGGCCATGGCACCGCCCCCACTCGTAGCAGCGGACCTGGCCGCGTCACCAGCGCCGCGCAGTATCAGGCGTATCGCGTGCACCGCCGACGCGGCCAGGTCCGCTGCGGGCGTCCTGCCGCGCGACCGACCACCCGCCCCCCAATGCCTTGACCAACTGCACGTTGGCGCTGAGCTGCCGTGTCTGCAGGTCGAGCACGCCACTCTGTGCCTGCAAGGCCGCGGTTTGCGCTTCGACCACGTCGAGGTAGCCCACGGCACCATCCTTGTAGCGCGACAGCGCCAGGTTTTCCGAGTCGTGGGCGGCGCTGGCGGCATCGCGCTGGTTTTGCAACGCCGTGCCCAGGCCGGCGATCAGGGTGAGGTTGTCTTCCACTTGCTGGAAGGCGCCCAGGACGATGCTGCGGTAGTGGCTGGCTGCCTCATCGGTGGCGGCCCTGGCGGCGTCGACGCCGGCCTGGCGTCGGCCGCCGTCCAGCAAGGTGGCCACCAGTGCCGGGCCGATGGACCAGAACAGGTTGGGCGCGGCCAGAAGGCCGGCGTACTGGTCGCTCTGGTAGCCAAGTTGCGGGCTCAGGGTGATGGTGGGGAAGTAGGCAGCACGAGCCACGCCGATCTTGGCGTTGGCTTCAGCGACCCGGCGCTCGGCCGCGGCAATGTCGGGGCGCCGTTGCAGCAACGCCGAAGGCACGCCAGCCGGGACCACAGGCAGCTCGATACGGTCGGTGGCCACAGCAATACCGAACTGCGCCGGCTGAGCACCGACCAGAGCAGCGATGGCATGCTCCATCAGTGCCCGCTGGGCCTGGTTCTGCGACAGCTGCGATTTGGCCGAGGACAATTGCGTGCGGGCCCGCGCCACGTCCAGGCCGGAGACAATACCGCCGCTGTGCAGGCCTTCGGTGAGGTTCAGGGCCTTGGCGAAGGCGTCGGTGGTGGCGCCGAGCAGTTGCGTCTGCTGGTCAAGGCCGCGCAGGCGAATATAGTCGTCGGTCAATTGGGTTTGCAGGCTTAGGCGTGCAGAGGCCAGGTCCGCGGCGGCCGCCTCGGCCTCGTCGGCACCGGCATTGACCGAATTGCGCACCCTGCCCCACAGGTCCACTTCGTAGTCCAGTTCAACGCCCAGCGTCACCGAGTTGTAGTCGCTGGGGCCACCATCGGCCCGCAACGGCCGGGTGTCCGACTGGCGAATGCGCTGGGCATTGCCGATACCCTTGAGCACCGGAAACAGGTCGGAGCGTACCTGGGTCAGGTAGGCCTGGGCCTGGGCATAATGGGCCACGGCGGCGCTGAGGTCCGGGTTATTGGCCGCCAGTTGGCGTTGCAGTTCATCCAGACGCGGGTCGTGGTAGAGGGACCACCAGCCATCGCGGTTCAGGCGGTCAGCGGGCTGTGCGGGCGCCCAGGGCCCAACGTTGCGGTACTGTGCCGCTGCCTCGATGGGCGGTACCTGATAAGGCGGCGCCAGCGAGCAGGCCGCCAACAGCCCTGCCAACGCGATAGTGCTCCAGACCCTAACCATTTTTGCCGGCCTGCTGGGGCGGTGGGCTGACCTTCACCGCGTCGTCATCGGCGAGGCCGTCGGGCGGTGTGTCAATGACTCGGTCGGAGGGCGCAAGGCCCGAGCCGATTTCCACCGAGTCACCGAAATCCCGGGCGATGGTCACGGTCTTGAACTTGACGTGGTCATTACCGTCGAGGGTGGCGACGCGCAGGCCCTTGTCGTCGAACAGCAAGGCGCTGGCCGGCAGGCGCAGGGTATCAGGCTGGTTGGGCAGGTTGAACTGCACCGTGGCGAACGCGCCAGGCATCAGGCGCGCAGCCTTGTTGTCGACCATCAGCTGCACCAGGGTGGCGCCCGAGGCCGGGTTGATGGCATCCGCGCGGGCCACCACCTTGGCGGTGAAGCTGTCCTTGGGGTATTCCGGCACGGTGAGGCTGGCGCTGGTGCCTTCGCGCACCTGGGCGGCGAAGGCCTGGGGCACTTGCACGTATACCCGCAGGCGGCTGATGTCCGACACCGCGAACAGCTCCGGCCCGGTTCCGCCGCTGCCGGCGTTGATCAGCGCGCCAACATCGGTAGCGCGGGCCGTCACCACGCCGTCGAAAGGTGCCACCAGCCGCTGGAAGCCTTTGGTGGCGACCAGGCGATCGACGTTGGCCTTGGCCGACGCGACCTCGGCCTGCTTGGCAGCCAGGTCCCCGACGCGCTGGTCCACGTCCTGGCGCGATACCGAGTCGGAGGCCAGCATGACCTGCCAGCGGTGGGCCGTGGTCGCAGCCAGTTGCGCGTTGGCCTGGCTGGTAGCGAGCTGGGCGCGGGCCTGCAGCAACTGCTGGTCCGTTTCCGGTGCCTCTATTTCTGCCAGCAACTGACCTGCCTTGACCTTGCCGCCGATGTCCACCGTCCAGGATTTCAGGTAACCGCTGACGCGGGCGAATATCGATGCACGCGACCAGGCTTCCAGGCGCCCCGGCAGGCTCAGCACAGGCCCCTGCTCGGGCCGGGTCGGGGCCACCAGCACCACCGTGGGCATGGCCTGGGTGTCGGTCCAGGTCTTGAGGTTGTGTGACTCGGTGGCGCGGGTACTGACCCCGGCGACGACAACGAGGATGACCAGCACCACCCCCACGATCAGGGCCAGGCGGCCGCGCCGTGACATACGTGTAGCGTGGGCTGTCATGTCAGGCCTCCTGGCCGCTGCCGGCGGCAACGGTTTCGCGCCCATCACGGGCATGGACAATGCTGAAGATCGCCGGCACGAGGAACAGCGTGGCACAGGTGGCGAACGCCAGGCCGCCGATCACTGCGCGGCCCAGGGGCGCATTCTGCTCGCCGCCTTCGCCCAGGCTCAGGGCCATGGGCGCCATGCCAATGATCATCGACAGCGCGGTCATCAAGACCGGGCGGAAACGCGTGTAGCCGGCCTCCAGCGCGGCCTTTACCGAGTTGCCATGCTCGTTGAGGCGCTCGCGGCAGAAACTCACCACCAGAATCGAGTTGGCAGTGGCCACGCCCATGCACATGATGGCCCCGGTCAGGGCCGGTACCGATAGCGTGGTGTGGGTGGCGAACAGCATCCAGACGATGCCGGCCAGCGCCGCCGGCAAAGCGGTGATGATCACGAAAGGGTCGAGCCAGGACTGGAAGTTGACCACGATCAGCAGGTAGATCAGGACGACGGCCCCGAGCAGGCCGAAGAACATCCCGTTGAAGGCGCTGTTCATGGTCTGCACCTGGCCTTGCAGCACGGCTTTCGAGCCTTTGGGCAGGTCTTTGCCGTGGGCGTCGATGATGGCCTGAATGTCGGCGGCTACCGCCCCCAGGTCGCGGCCCTGCAGCGAGGCATACACCTCTACCACCGGCTGGATATCGGACTGGGTCAGCACCGAGTTGCTCTGGCTGCGTTCGAAGGTTGCCAGCCCCCCCAGCAATTGGCCGTTGGCACCCGGGCCACTGCCACTGAGCGGCAGGTCATGCAGGGCACCGAGACTATCGAGCTTGTACTGCGGGGTCTGCAGCACAATGGGGTAGGAAATGCCGTTGGCGTTGTTCAGCCAGTAAGTGGGCGCCACCTGGCTGGAACCGGCCAGGTTGACCACCAGGCTGTTGGTGATGTCGCGCTCGGTGATGCCCACCAGTTGCGCGCGGGTGCGGTCGACGTTGATTTTGAAACTGAGCAACTGCCGTGACTGCTGCAGGCGCGCGTCGACCACGCCAGGGACCCGCCGAATGTCGCGCAGCAGGGTGTTGGCATAGGCGAAGTTGGCCGCCAGGTTGGCGCCCGACACCTGCAGGTCGATGGGCGCCGCGGAACCGAAGTTGAGAATCTGGCCGACGATGTCCGAGGGTGGAAAGGAAAACACCACGCCGGGGAAATCGCGGGGCAACTGCTCTCGCATCTGCCGGATATAGTCGCCGGTGGCGCGGTGGCCCTCGTTCAACGATATCTGCACGTCGCTGTCCTGGGAACCGACCGTACCGGTGTTGTTGTAAGCCGTGTTGATACCGCTGATGGACAGGCCGATGTTATCCACCACAGCGCCCAGCTCTTCGGGAGGAACGATGTTGCGCACGGCCTGCTCGACCCGGTAGATGATCTGGGCGGTGTCCTCGATGCGCGTGCCCACCGGTACGCGCACGTGCATCAGAATCTGCCCGGAGTCGACACTGGGAAAGAAGTCGCGGCCCAGGAAAGGCGCCAGGCCGAACGACAGCAGCACGAAGCCAAAAAACACCAGCAGGAATAACTTGCGGCGTTGCAGCACGGTTTCCAGCAGCCGGTGGTAACCCTCGCGCACCTGCTCGAAGCGCGCCTCGAACCCTTGCTGGAACCGGACCAGGGGGTTGCGTGAGCGCAGCGTGTGCTCGCCCTCCCCTTGCTCCGCATGGGGTTTGAGCAGAAAGTTGGCCATGGTCGGCACCAGAGTCCGGGACAGGACGAACGAGGCGATCATGGCGAACATCACCGCCTCGGCCATGGGAACGAACAGGAACCGCGCGATGCCGTCGAGGAAGAACATCGGCACGAACACGATGCAGATGCACAACAGCGAAACGAACGCCGGCGTGACGATCTGCGCGGCGCCATCGAGAATGGCCTCGCGCACCTCCTTGCCTTGCTCCAGGTGCCAGTTGATGTTCTCGATGGTCACCGTGGCGTCGTCCACCAGAATGCCCACCGCCAGGGCCAGGCCGCCGAGGGTCATGATGTTGAGGGTTTCCCCCAGGGCTGCCAACGTGGCGATAGAGGCCAGGATGGCCAGGGGAATGGAAATGGCGATGATCACCGTTGAGCGCCAACTGCCCAGGAACAGCAAGATCATGAGGCTGGTCAGCGCCGCGGCGATCACCGCTTCGCGGGCGACACTGTTGATGGCGGCCCGCACGAACAGTGATTGGTCACCAATGAAATCGATCTTGAGGTTATCGGGCAACGCGGCCTTGGACTCGATCAGCTTGGCCTTGATGCCGGCGATCACCCCCAGGGTGGACGCGGAGCCGGTCTTGAGTACGGTGATCAACACCGAGCGGCTGCCGTTGACGTGGACGATGTTGGTCTGCGGCGGGGCACCATCGCGCACGCTGGCCACGTCACGCATGAGCACCGTGGTGCCGTCGGCGGCCTTGATGGGCAGGGTTTCCAGGTCGGCGATGGCCGACGGTGCGTTGTTCAACTGCATCACGTATTCGTAACGCCCGATTTTTTCGGTACCCACCGGCGTGATCAGGTTCTGCCCTGCCAGCGCATTGGCCACGTCCTGGGCCGACAGCCCGCGGGCTTGCAGCGCCGCCGAATCGATGTCTATCTGCACCTGGCGGCTCTTGCCGCCGAAGGGATAAGGCATGGCCGCGCCGGCCACCGAGGTCAGTAGCAGGCGCACGCTGTTGAGGCCCAGGTCACCCAGGCGCTGCTCGCTCAGGCCTTGGCCCGACAGCGCCAACTGCACTATGGGCACGGTGGAAGCGCTGTAGTTGAGGATCAGCGGCGGCGTGGTGCCCGGTGGCAATTGCCGCAGGATGACCTGGGCCACGGAGGTCAACTGGGCGTTGGCGGTGCTGATATTGACGTTGGGCTGAAAGTACACTTTGACGATGCCGAAACCGTTGAGTGACTGCGCGTCAATGTGGCGTACATCGTTGACCGTGGTGGTCAGCACCCGCTCGAACGGCGAGGTGATACGCCCGGCCATCTGGTCCGGGGGCAGCCCGGTGTACTGCCAGATCACGGCGATGACCGGAATGCGTATTTCCGGAAAAATGTCCGTGGGTGTGCGCCAGGCCGCCAGGGGGCCGATGATGAGGATGAAGATCGCCAGCACCACGAAGGTGTAGGGCCGGTTGAGCGCGACACGCACAATTCCAAGCATGGGCTTTATCCGTAGCGAGACAGACAAACGCTTGAGCAGCGCCACCACTGGGCAGATGCCGGTGGTTTCCCCAGCCAGCACGGTTCCCTGCTGACAGCCATCGGCACCTATGGAGTGTAGGCTCGGCACTTGATAGCCGGAGGCAAGCTGAAGAACCTTTAATCGGTTGACCGTCGATCAGGTCGAGCGGCGCCGGACACCCGCGCGCTGTCTAACCCTTGCAAGCCCACAAGAACAAGGGAGAGGAGCCATGCCCGTGGAAATTGATGCCCAGACCCAACGCTGCACCCTGATCGGACAAGACCTGCGCTATGAAGGTCCCGCCGCCGAGATTCGCATCAGCACCGACGACCAGCTGCGCATGTCCATCGCCGAGCTGAACGGCCACCGCGTGCCCATCACCGAGGCCGAAGCCGATGCCCTGACCGTCGCGGGGGCGCTGGATGGCAGGAAGCACCTGAAGGCGGCGACGCCCGGTTCGGTGATCTGAACCGCCGTGGCAATGGAATGACATCGCGGGCCCGGTCCTGCAGGTGACCCGCTACTTTCCAGCGTCAGGCAGAGAAGAAGAAACGGGTCAGGTGGAAGAAGATCGGCGCGGCGAAGCACACCGAGTCCATGCGGTCGAGCATGCCGCCATGGCCCTTGATCATGGTGCCCCAGTCCTTGGCACTGAGGCTGCGCTTGATGGCTGACATCACCAGCCCACCCACGAAGCCCATCACCACGATCACCAGCGACATACCCAGCGACTGCCAGAAACCGAAGGGCGTCATCCAGTACATGCAGCCGCCTACCAGCGTCGCCGCCAAACCGCCGCCCACCAGCCCTTCCACGGTCTTGGAGGGACTGACCAGCGGTGCCACCTTGCGTTTGCCGAACAGTTTGCCGAACACGTACTGCAGCACGTCGCTGATCTGCACCACGAACATCAGGTAGAACAGCAGCAAGGCGTTCTGGCCCTTGAAACCCTCCAGGTCAAGCAACAGCAACGCTGGTGCGTGGCTGATGCAGTAGATGCAGATCATCACCCCCCACTGGATCTTCGCCGTGCGCTCCATGAAGGCTTCGGTGTCCTGGCTGAGCACGGCGATGGCCGGAAGCATCAGAAAGGCATAGACCGGTACCAGCAGGGTAAACATCGAATACCAATGGGTACCGATCAGCAGGTACTGCAAGGGAATCAGGATGAAGAAGGCCGCGAACAGGGCGTTGTGGTCACCCCGCCGGGTCGGTGTGAGGGTAATGAATTCGCGCAGGGCGAACAGCGAGATAAAGGCAAACAGCACGACCGTGGCGTTGCCGCCCAACTGGTAGGAAACGAAGAACACCACCACCATGCCCCACCAGGCGTTGACGCGCTGGTTCAGGTTTTCGATGGTCGCCACCGCGCTGTCCGACGTTGCCCGCCGGGCCAGCAGCCAGCCAATGGCCGAGGCCAGCACCAGCAGGCCCGCGATGGCGCCGAAGAACCACATGAACTTGTCCTGAAGCGTCATGGCGCCAACCTCACGATCGCGTCCCTGGCGCGGGCCAGGAATACCTGTTTGTCTTCGCCGTCGATACGCGGCAGCGGGTTGCCGATGCGGATGGTGCAGAGGATCGGCAGGGGCACGTGCTTGCCCTTGGGCATGGAGCGGTGCAGGTTTTCCAGGTAGATGGGCACCAGTTCAACGTCGGGAAACTGTTCGCTGAGGCGGTACAGGCCCGACTTGAATTCACCCGGCAGTGCCTGGGCCGAGCGGGTGCCTTCGGGGAAGAAGATGATCGAGTGCCCGGCCTGCACCACATCGAAGATGGGTTCCAGGACGTTCTTGCCGGCGGTGGCATTGCGCTCGATCAGTACGGCGTTCAGGCCCCGTTGCGCTATGTAGGACAGGAAGCGGTTCTTGCCCCAGTAATCCGCCGCGGCCACCGGTTTCACGTTGACCCGCGCCGCGGGCGGCAGTGCGGCGATGATCGCGAGGGTGTCCATGTGGCTGGTGTGGTTGGCGAAGTAGATGCGCTGGCGCGACAGGTCAGGCGGGCTTTCCCAGCGGGCACTGGCGCCGATCAGCAGGCGCAGCACGGCGATCAACGCTCTACTGATCCACATGGCGCGGCTCCTTGAGCTGCCGGGCGATGGCCTGGGTGCGGGTGACGCAGGTGATCGCAGAGCCCAGGGTAATGACCCACAGCGCAAACGACAGCACGTAGAAACTGCCCAGCGTCAGGGTCTCGATCAGGTTCAGCACCAGCCCGCCTGTCATCACCGCCATGCGGTGCTGCTTGGCCATGGGCCCGATAAACCGCTGCGCCAACCCCAGCGAGCCGCCGAACACCCGCACATAGGCGGTGAGTGCCGCCAGCAGCGCCGCGAACCAGCCCAGCTCCGGGTGGCCGATGGCATAGCCCAGGCCGCCGATCAGCAAGCTGTCGGCCACGCGGTCGGGAAACTCGTTGTAAAGCGTGCCCAGCGTCGACTTCTTGCCGCCCTCGATGGCGACCATGCCGTCGAACAGGTTGCACAGCAGGCGCAGCTGAATGCCGAGAATGCACAGCAACGAGCCAAGCACACCGGTGCTGACGTTCAGCGCCACTGCGCCGAACAGGGCGAAACCGATGCTGGCGACGGAGATCTGGTTGGGGGAGATATTGCTGGCGACCAATCGGTCGGTAATACGTTTGGCCCACCCCGCGGAGCGGGTCTTGATGGGCCTGCGGTTCTCATCCATTAGACAGTTCCATAAAAGGAGGCGCGTGACCGGGAAATCATACCTGAGCCGACACCGTTTTGTATGAGGGTACACATCTCGACAAAAACGGCGTGCTACACGGGCGTCACCGGCCCCACAGGAATGGGCAGGTCCAACTGCTCCATTGCCATGGGCCGGGCGAAATAATAGCCCTGGGCCTGGGAAGCGCCCATTTCGCGCAGTAATTGCAAGGTGGCTTCGTCCTCTACCCCCTCGGCCACCACTGGCAGGCTCAGCGACTCGGCCATGCGCACGATAGCCCGGACAATGGCGCGGCTGCGCTCACTGGCCGTCAGTTCGAGGATGAAGGATTTGTCGATTTTCAGGCCACTGAAGGTGTACTGGTGCACATAGCTCAGGGACGAGAAGCCGGCGCCGAAGTCGTCCAGCATCACGCTCAAACCGTGCTCGGCCAATTGTTGCATGGTCTGCCGGGCCCGCGCCGGCTCCGCCACCAGGCCGCCTTCGGTCAGTTCCAGGCACACACGATGGGCTGCAATGCCATGGCGCTGCAGCAGGGCCAGCACCTCGCTGGCGAACTCAGGGCGGGTAATGCTGTAACTGGAACAGTTGACGTGCACCGGCGGCCAATGGGCGTGCTCGGGCATGGCGAGGGTCGCGGCGATGCGGTTGAGCATGTACAGGTCCAGCCGGCCAATCAGGCGCAGGCCCTCCAGCGCCGGCAGGAAATCACCCGGCGCCGTGATGCGCCCATCGGCCTGACGCCAGCGGATCAAGGCTTCCAGGGCAACCACCGCACCGGTCTCGACACTGACGATAGGCTGAAAATAGGCCAACAGTTCATCGTCACGCTTGAGCGCATTGCGCAATGCGCCTTCGCGCTCCATCTGGTCGCTGACTTCGCGGCGCACCTGCTGGTTGAACACCGCGAAACTGTCGCGCCCGGCATTCTTGACCCGGTACATGGCCGTGTCGGCATCGCGCAGCAGGTCAGCGGGTTCGTGGTGGAACTGGGCATCGGCACTGACAATGCCGATGCTGCACGATGAAAACACGCCATGGCCGTCGATATTGAACGGCAGGTCGAAGGCCAGCAGGATACGTTCGGCAATGCCCACCGCCGTGTCCAGATCGGCCTCGGGGGCCAGCACCGCGAACTCGTCACCGCCCAGGCGGGCCAGCAGGTCGCCCTCGCGCAGGCAACTGCGCAAACGCGTGGCCGCCTGTGTCAGCAGCAGGTCACCGAAGTGGTGGCCGAGGCTGTCGTTGACCATTTTGAAACGGTCCAGGTCAATGAACATCACCACCAACGGCCGCTCCTCGGCGCAGAACGCCGCCCAGGCCTGCTGCAGACGCTGTTGCAACTGGCTGCGGTTGGGCAGCCCGGTCAGCGCGTCGTGGGCGTTCTCGTGCTGCAACGCAGCGTTGGCGTGGTCCAGTTCACGGGTGCGGCTCTGCACGCGCGCTTCGAGCATCAGGTTGGCGGCCTGCACGGCCTCGGCGGCGCTGCGGCGCGACAACGCGGTGTCGATATGGCGAGACACGAAGGTCAGCAGTTCCTGGTCGCGCTGGCTGTAGCGGATTGTCGGTGAATAGCTCTGCACCACCAGCACGCCACGCACCTGGGTGCCGTCGAACAGCGGAATACCCAACCAGGACTGGGAACGCACAGGCCCGGGGTTGTTGGCGATCTCGCCGGCAGCCATCAGGGCGCTGGCGTCGTCGTAGTCGATCAGGCATGGCCGGCGCTGGCGGATCACGTACTCGGTGAGCCCGCGCTGTCCACGCCGCGGTGCCGGCGCGGCGGCGCTCTGCTCGTCGATGTAGTACGGGAAGGTGACCTCACCCGTCATCACCTCGAACAGGGCAATATAGAAGTTGCGGGCAAACAGCAGGTCGCCGACGATCATGTGCAGGCTCTGGAACAGCTCGGCCATCTCGCCCTGCTGGCTGGACAGCTCGGCGATCTGGAACAGCGCACTGTGCAGGTGCTCGGCGCGCTCGCGCTCGATGACCTCCAGGCGCAGTGCATCGTTGAGCTCGGACAGCTCCTGCGTCCGCCGCGATACCGTCTCTTCCAGGTCCATGCGGTGCAGGATACGATCCAGGGCCATGGCCACGTGACGGGCCACCACCAGGAACAACTCGCGGTCCTCGGCACTGTAGATGCGCGACACCTCGTAGACCTGCATGGCAAGCATCCCGAACACCTCGTCCGAGGCATTCTTCAGGGGCGCGCCCATCCAGAACTCGGGGCGGTGGCCAACCGGGGCAAACCGCCCCTCCTGCTCAGCCCGGCGCATCGCGCTGGCGTCGACCATCAGCGGTTGGCCAGTGGTCAACACGTAGCCGGTCAGCGACAGGCGCTCAGGGTCCAGGTACTCGTGGCTCTGGGCCTCGATGGCGTCGTTGTCGATGATGTCGACGTAATACGGGTAGGACACTTCATGAGCCTGGGCGTCGTACAACGCCAGGTAGAAGTTCTCGGCGTCGATGAGCGTGCCCAGGTGCTGATGCACCCCCTGCAGAAAGACACCGCGGTCACGGGTCGAACTGGCCAGGTAGGTGATTTCATACAGCACCCGCTGGGTCATCTGTGCCCGGGCCAGGGCTTCGCGCTGCACCCGGATCCCCAGCTCCCGAGCCAGTTCGTTCAAACGCGGGTCATGGGCGTCGCTGCGTGCCGCCAGCAACCAGCCCAACGCATGTTCGCCCTCGCCGGTGGGCCAGCGGTGCAGGTTCTCGGCACGGCAGAAGCCCTCCAGGTCCCGCCGTGCCAAGGCCAAAGGCCACTGGCAAGGGACGCCGCCCTGGGCCACCCGGTGCAGCGGTTCACCGTCACGGTACCAGACCCAGGCACGGCTATCAGGCCAGGCGCGAGCCGTGGCCAGAACCTCATCGATCGAAGTCACTACGTCAGCGCCCAGTGGCAAGCGTGACTCATCGGGCAAAAGAGGGGAATTCAAGGGGACGCTCCAGCGGGACGGACGGTCGCATGACTACTCTATCGGCAGGCCTGACCGAAGATGTAGCCCAGGGCCAGCATCGCCAAGCGACGTGATTTCCAGCCAAAGGCTACAACTATTGTTCCAGACGCACCGGCAAGGCTTTTTACTGCACAAATTATTTCCGTGGTGGCATAATAATGACCGGCAATCGCACAGGTTCGCACCTGCCCGCAAGCCGTTGTATTGACACAGGTCATGGCGACTGATATCTGTTAACTATCCAGTTAGTTTTGGCCCAGGCCAGCCAGCTGCTAGCGTTACCCATAACGATATTGCTCGATAATAAAAACAACGGAGACACCCATGGATCAAGCATCCACCGAGTCCCACGGCTCGAAGCAGACCAAGAAAGCGACCGCCAGCGGCTGGATTGGCTCGGCGCTCGAATACTATGACTTTTTCATCTACGCCCAAGCCGCGGCGTTGATCTTCCCGCAGATCTTTTTCCCGTCCGCAGACCCCAAGATCGCTATTGTCGCCTCGCTGGCCACCTATGGCGTGGGTTACATCGCCCGTCCGATCGGTGCCGCCTTCCTGGGCCACTGGGGTGACACCCGCGGTCGTAAAAACGTACTGCTGCTGTGCATGTTCCTGATGGGCTTTGCAACCATGGCCGTGGGCCTGTTGCCGACCTATTCGCAAGTGGGCTTGTGGGCCCCGGCGTTGCTGGTGGTGTTGCGCCTGATCCAGGGCTTTGCGGTGGCCGGCGAGATCTCCGGGGCCAGTTCCATGATCATGGAACACGCGCCCTTCGGCAGAAGGGGCTACTACGCCAGCTACACCCTGCAGGGCGTGCAAGCCGGGCAGATCTTCGCCGCGGCGATCTTCCTGCCCCTGGCCTACTTCATGCCCGATGACGCGTTCAACGCCTGGGGCTGGCGCATTCCGTTCCTGCTCAGCGCCATCGTGCTGATCGCCGGCTACATCATCCGTAAAGAAGTCCACGAGACCCCGGCCTTCGTCAAGGAAGAGGCCACCACCGCACTGCCCAAGGCGCCCATCGTCGAAGCCTTCCAGAACAACTGGCGCAACATGTGCCTGGTGACCTGCATGGCGCTGATGAACGTGATTCCGGTGGTGGCAACTATCTTCGGCGCGGCGTACGCGGTGCAGCCAGCCTACGGCATCGGCTTCTCCAAGAGCGTGTACCTGTGGATCCCGGTGGTGGGCAACATCGTCGCGGTGCTGGTGATTCCGTTCGTGGGCAACTGGTCGGACAAGGTTGGCCGCCGCCCGATGATCATCGGTGGCGCCCTGGGTTCGGGCCTGCTGGCGTTCGGTTACCTGTACGCCATCAGCATCCACAGCGTGCCCCTGGCCTTCGCCATGTCCCTGCTGATGTGGGGCGTGATCTACCAGGGTTACAACGCCATTTTCCCCAGCTTCTACCCGGAGCTGTTCCAGACCCGCTACCGCGTCTCGGCCATGGCCATCTCGCAGAACGTGGGCACCATGATCACCGCCTTGCTGCCGGCCCTGTTCGCCGCCGTGGCCCCGCCCGGCTCGGACAACATCCCCATGACCGTGGGCGCCCTGGCGTTCGGCATCACCGTGATCGCCGCCCTCGCCGCCTATGCGGCCAAGGAAACCTACCGTATTCCGATGGCTGACCTGGGCAAGCGCGACGCGAAGGAAGTGGACAAGAAGGAATACCTGCAGATGCGGATGCAGGGGGTTAAATAAGGGGTAGCTGCAAGTTACGAGGGAAAGCCCTGGTGTCGGGAGATGCCGGGGCTTTTTTTTTGCTTTGCGGTGGGGCCTCCAAGTGCCAGGCGATGGCGCTGTGTCGTTCTTGAGACCGAGCGCCGCCCGCGCGGCGCTTCCCGGGCAAGCCCGGTCCCACATCTGTTTCGGGCCAATTTTGTCTGTGGGATCACCTTGCCCGCCTTGTTGGCACCAGCATAGATCTGCGGTGAACCTACAAAGCGGACCAAGTGATGCCACTGGCATAACTGGCCCGAAACAAATGTGGGAGCGAGGGGGGCGCCGAGCCCTTGCTCGCGAAGCGCCGCGCGGGCGGCGCTCGGTCTCAAGGGCGCCAGAAGCATCAAGCCATGCACCTTTCAGCCCCAACCCGGTTGCAAGACAGGCCGATCGGGGGCCCTTCGATATTCCTCGCTGGGGATTGCGTCAGGGCCTCCAAGTGCCAGGCGATGGTGTTGTAGAGTTCTCAAGATCGAGCGCCGCCCGCGCGGCGCTTCGCGAGCAAGCTCTGCTCCCACATCTGTTTCGGGCCAGTTATGTCTGTGAGATCACCTTGGCCGCCTTGGTGGCACCCATCCAGATCTGCAGTGAACCAACAAAGCGAATCAGGTGATGCCACTGGCATAACTGGCCCGAAAACAAACGTTGGAGCAGAGCTTGCTCGCGAACGCGCCGCGCGGGCGGCGCTCGGTCTCAAGGGCGCCAGAAGCATCAAGCCATGCACCTTTCAGCCCCAACCCGGTTGCAAGACAGGCCGATCGGCGTTCTTCGATATTCCTCGATGGGGATTGCGTCAGGGCCTCCAAGTGCCAGGCGATGGTGTTGTAGAGTTCTCGAGATCGAGCGCCGCCAGCGCGGCGCTCGGTCTAAAAATCGCCGAACAACCAGAGCCTTACACCTAGCGGCCTGACGCATATCAATGGCATGCACCTGCGCCCCCCCCCTACCGCCCACCCCCCAAGTCCAGGAAACTCCCCGTCGTATAACTCGCCTGCTCCGAAACCAGCCACAAGATCGCCTCCGCCACTTCATGGGGCTGGCCACCACGCCCCATCGGGATCGATGGCTCCAGCTTGCTGACCCGGTCCGGGTCACCACTCAAGGCGTGGAATTCAGTGAAGATGTACCCCGGCCGCACGGCGTTGACCCGCACGCTCTCCCCCGCCAGTTCCTTGGCCAGGCCAATGGTGAAGGTGTCGAGCGCGCCCTTGGATGCGGCGTAGTCGACGTATTCGCCAGGGGAACCCAGGCGCGCGGCTACCGAGGAGACGTTGACGATGCTGCCGCCATGGCCGCCATGGCGCGTGGACATGCGCAGGATGGCATGCTTGGCGCACAGGATGGGCCCGGCGACGTTGCTCTTGAGCAGCTTGAGCAAGCGGAATTCGGACATTTCGTCCACCCGCGAGGTATGCCCCACGGTGCCGGCATTGTTGACCAGCGCGGTCACCGTGCCCAGCTCCGCGTCGACCCGGTTGAACAGGTGCACCACCTCATCCTCGACGCTGACATCGGCCCGCACGGCGATGGCCTGGGCGCCCAGTTCACGCACCTCGGCCAGGGTAGCCTGGGCGGCGGCTTCGTCCGACAGGTAGTTGATGCACACACGGTAGCCCTGGCGGGCGGCCAGGCGCGCAGTGGCGGCACCGATGCCGCGGCTGCCGCCAGTGATGACGATGACTTTATCCATGGACTTCGGTGCGCTCCTCATGGGGGATCGTGGACAGAGTACGACGTTGTTTAGCGTTGCCTGATTCAATGCGCCCTGTGGGAGCCGGCTAGACCCCTACCCGCTGCTGGCGAGCTTCGGCGGCATGAATATCGGCCATGAACCGTTCCGCTGGCAAGGGGTGCCCCAGCAGGTACCCCTGCAAGGCATCACAGCCCAGGCGCGTCAGGAACGCCTGCTGGTTGTCGGTTTCCACGCCCTCGGCGACGATGCGCAAGCCCAGTGCCTGGCCCAGCGCGACGATGGCCGAGACAATGGCCGCGTCATCGCTGTCCTGCTCAAGGTCGCGGACGAAGCCACGGTCGATCTTCAGCTCGTTGGCCGGCAGGCGCTTGAGGTACATCAGGCTGGAGTAGCCCGTGCCGAAATCATCGATGGACAGGTCCACACCCATGTCCGAGAGGCGCCGCAGCACGCTCATGCTCGCATCGGCATCGTTCATGGCGGTGGTTTCGGTGATCTCCAGGGTCAGGTTGCCGGCCGATAGCTCATGACGCAGCAGCGCCGCGGCAACGCTGGCCACCAGGCCCACGTGGCAGAACTGCAACGCCGACAGGTTCACCGCGATGCGCCAGTGGCCGTAGCCCTGCAGCGCCCATTCGCGCATCTGCCGGCAGGCTTCGTCCAGCACCCACTCGCCAATGACGATGATCAACCCGGTTTTTTCCGCCAACTCGATGAAACGGTCGGGGCCCAGCAGCCCCAGTTCAGGGTGCTGCCAGCGCAGCAGCGCTTCGGCGCCCACCGGCTGGCCGCTGGCAGCGTCGAACTTGGGCTGGTAATGCAGGCGCAACTCGCCACGCTCCACCGCCACCCGCAGGTCCTGGATCAATTGCAGTTGCTTGCGGGCGTTGGTGTTCATCGAGCCGTCGAAGAAGCTGTAGCCGTTCTTGCCCGCGCTCTTGGCATGGTACATGGCCGCATCGGCGTTCATCAGCAAGGCATGCTGGTCATTGCCGTTGCCTGGGTACATGGCAATGCCGATGCTGGCCGAGACCTGCAGGTTGTGGTCACCCACCCGGAACGGCTGGGCGATCAGGTTCACCTGACGGGCCGCCACCGTGGGCGCGTCGTTGGGCTCATGCAGCGCCACCAGCAGCACGAACTCATCACCACCGATGCGCGCCAGGGTGTCCTGGCCATGCAGGTTGCCACGCAGGCGCAAGCCCACGGCACGCAGCAGCTCATCGCCCATGTGGTGGCCAAAGGCGTCGTTGACCGGTTTGAAACCGTCCAGGTCGATGAACATCAGGGCAAAACAGCCACCGGTCTCGTCGACCATCTGGATGGCCTGGGCGATGCGGTCGGCCAGCAACATGCGGTTGGGCAAGCCGGTGAGGTTGTCGTGCAACGCCAATTGCGTCAGTTCGCGGTTGGCCAGGCGCAGGGAGTTGGCCAGGTCGGCGGTACGGGCCTCCATGCGGGCGTCGAGCACCGACGTCAGCAAGGTGATGCCCAGCACCGACAGGCTGGTGATCAACACCATGTAATCCAGGCCTTTACCGGTCAACCCGCCACCGGCGGCGCCACAGACGCTGCCTTCGGGGAAGATAGCCGCGGCCATGCCGGTGTAGTGCATGCCGACGATGGCGATGCCCATGACCACCGAGGCACAGCCCCGGGCCAGCATCACGTGGGGCGTGGCGTGGCGCAGGCGAAACGCGATGTACAGGGCCGCGGCCGACGCACCAATGGCGATGAGGATGGACTCGACGAACAGCACGGGGTCGTACTGGATGCCTGGAACCATGCGCATGGCCGCCATGCCGGTGTAGTGCATGGTGGCGATGCCGCTGCCCATGACCAACGCGCCCAGCGCCAGTTGCCACCGCGGCAGGCGTGGCTGGCTGACCAGCCACAGGGCGAACCCTGAAGACAGGATGGCGATCAGCAGCGACAGGCTGGTGAGGCGCAGGTCATACCCCAGGGCGATGGGCAGGCTGAAGGCCAGCATGCCGATGAAGTGCATCGACCACACGCCAATGCCCATGGACAGCGAGCCGCCCGCCATCCACAGGTGCACGGCGCGGCCCTTGGCCGTTGCAATACGGCCGACCAGATCCAGCGCCGTGTAGGAGGCCAGCATGGCCACGCACAGCGAAATCACGACCAGGGAAGGTGAATAACTACCAATCAGCATGCGACTCTCTAAACCTGCAAGTCCGACGCGTTCCCTGCCCGTAAATAGTCAGGATTGTACGCAATTAAACGCTTGTTTGCTTGCACGGAGCGCCTGGATGCGGGGCCCTGGAGAGATATCGCTTTGCCACTATCGCGCCCAGCTTCTACAAGGGTCCCGGCCCTGTACAGCGTTGTACAGGACCAGGACAGACCTTAACCTTTCAGACGAACGGCTTCAAGGCGTGTGAACCAATTCCATTTGCCCATCCCACCCTCCCCCCAGGGCCGCGATGAGCTGCACACTGGCCACCAGACGACTCTGCAACACGCTCAAGACCGTGCGCTCGTTGCTCAGCGCGGTGGCCTGCACCGTGACGACGTCCAGGTAGGCAATCAGCCCCGCCTTGTACTGATTGTTCGTCAGGCGCAGGGATTCACGGGCAGACTCCAGGGCCTGCTGGCGCACCTGGGCCTCGTCTTCGTACACCTTGAGCTGGACCATGTAGTTTTCTACCTCCTGGAAACCGTTGAGCACGGTCTGCCGGTATTGCGCCACGGTCTGGTCATACACCGCCTCGGTACGCTCTACCTCGGCCGAGCGCTGGCCGCCATCGAACAGGGTGCCGGCCAACTGCGGGCCCACCGACCAGAACCGGTTGGGCAAGGTCAGCCAGTTGGCAAAGGTACTGCTGTTGTAGCCCCCGGACAGGCTCAGGGTGAAGTCTGGATAATAGGCGCTCTTTGCTACGCCGATGTTGGCGTTGGCGGCCATCACCGAGCGCTCGGCGGCGGCGATGTCGGGGCGCCGTTCCAACCACTGGGACGGCACCTGCACGGGGATCTGCGGCAGCGCCGGGATGTCGCCGGTTTCGGCCAGGCTGAAATCGGCCGGGGTCACGCCCATCAGCACGGCGATGGCGTTCTCGTACTGGGCACGCTGCCAGGCCAGGTCCACCAGGTCGGCCTGGGTAGTGCGCAACTGGGTCTGGGCCTGGGCGACCGCGTCGGCGCCAGAGACCCCTGCCTTGTATTGGTTCTGGGTCATGGTCAGCGAGCGCTGGTAGGCCTCGACGGTCGCCTGCAACAAGCGCTTCTGCTGGTCGATGACGCGCAGTTGCAGGTAGTTCTGCACCAGTTCCGACTGCAGGCTCAGGCGCATGGCGGCCAAGTCCGCGAGGCTGGCCTGGGCGCTGCCCTTGTCGGCCTCCAGGCCCCGGCGCAGCTTGCCCCACACATCCGCCTCCCAACTGACGCTGGCCTGGGTGCTGTAGGTATTGCGGATACCGCTGCTGGCGCTGCTCAGGCTCGAATTGCTGCTGCCGGCACCCTGGGCCGAGCGGGTCTTGCCGGCGCTGAGGTCAACGGTGGGGAAGAACGCGCCGCGGGCGCTCTTGACCAGGGCCTGGGCCTGGCGGTACTGGGCTTCATACTGGGCCACAGTCTGGTTGGAGTGATTGAGGCGTTCCACCAGGCCGTTGAGCTGGGCGTCGCCATACAATTCCCACCAGGCCCCACGGGCCAGGGCGTCGCTGGGCTGCGCCTGGCGCCAGCCCTGGGCTTGCTTGAACTGCGCCGGCGCCGCGACCTCGGGGCGCTTGTAGTCGGGGCCCACGGCGCAGCCACCCAGCAGCAGGCCACTGAGCATCAGCGCGCTCAGGCTCAGGTTGAGCCGCCGCGAGCCACGCACGGTGGCCATCTGGCAAGTCATGGGGCGCAGCACGGTCGGCGTCGGGCAGTCGGTCATAGCGGGGTTTCCAGAGATGCGTCGGTGCGTACCCCACGCCAGCGGTTGACCCGGTGGCGCAGGCGATCAAGGTAGAGGTACACCACCGGGGTGGTGTACAGGGTCAGGACCTGGCTGAACACCAGGCCGCCGATGATGGCCAGGCCCAGGGGCTGGCGCATCTCGGCACCCTCGGTGCCACCCATCAGCAGCGGCACGGCGCCGAGGATGGCCGCCAGGGTGGTCATCAGGATGGGCCGCAGGCGCTGCAGGCAGGCCTGGCGAATGGAATCCAGCGGGCCCATGCCCTGCTCGCGTTCCAGTTGCAGGGCCAGGTCGATCATCAAGATGGCATTCTTCTTCACCACGCCGATCAGCAGGAACAGGCCCAGCAACGAGATCAGGCTGAATTCCCCGCCCGTCAGGTAGATGCTCAGCAGCGCACCGACGCCGGCTGACGGCAGGGTCGAGAGAATGGTCAACGGGTGCACGTAGCTTTCATACAGGATGCCCAGCACCAGGTACACCAGCACCAGCGAACCGAGGATCATCCACGGCTGGCCCTTCTGGGCAGCGGCAAAGGCATCACCGGTGCCGGCCACCTTGACGATGATGTCTTCCGGCAGCCCCAGCCCCGCGATCGCTCGCTCGATGGCGGCGGTGGCGCGGTCCAGGGGCACGCCTTCGGCCAGGTCGAAGGAGATGCTTTCCGAGGCGAACTGGCCCTCGTGGCTGACGCTGTCGTCGGCCAGGCTGTTCACGTAATGGGCGATGCTGGACAGGGGCACCCGCGCCCCCGCGGAGTTGATCACCTGCACCTGGTCCAGGGTGACCGGGTCCTGGGCATACTTGGGGTTGATCTCCATCACCACTTCGTACTGATTGAGGCTGTCGTAGATGGTGGAGATCTGCCGCTGGCTGTAGGCGTTGTTCAATACCGCGGTCACGGTACTCATGTCGATGCCCAGGCGCTTGGCCTGGTCGCGGTCCACCACCAGGGTTACCTGGGGCGCCCCGCGGCCTTCGCGGGCGTCGATGGAGGTGAGTTCAGGCAGTTTCTTGAACGCCTCGGTGATCTTCGGGTACCAGGTGCGCAGCGCAGCCAGGTCGCCACTCTGGATGATGTACTGGTACTGGGAGGTGGTCTGGTCACGGGCGCCCCCGAACTGCAGGTCCTGGTCGGCCATCAGCATGAGCCGCGCGCCAGGCACTTTGGGCAGTTCCTTGCGCAGGCGCTCGATGACCTGCTGGGCGTTGACGTCACGTTCCTTGATGGGCTTGAGGCGCACCAGGATAGTGGCGTTGTTGGTGCCGTTGTTGCCGCCAATGAAGCCGGCGACGCTGAGCACCGCCGGGTCGGCGATGATCGCCCGCCGAAAGGCCTCCATCTTTGGCTGCATGACCGTGAACGACAGGCCGTCGTCGCCGCGCACAAAGCCCATCAGTTGCCCGGTGTCCTGTTGTGGCATGAAGGTTTTGGGCACTACCACGTACAGGGCGATGTTGACGCCAATGGTCAGCAGCAGGCTGATCAGCGTCAGCCGCCGGTGCGCCAGGGCCCAGCCCAGGCTGCGGTCGTAACCCTGCACCAGGCGCTCGTGAACGCGGCTGCTCCAGCGTTGCAGGCGGTTCTCGTTGCCTGGCACATGGGGCTTGAGCCAGCGGGCACAGAGCATGGGCGTGAGGGTCAGGGACACCAGCAGCGAAACGACGATGGCCGCTGACAGGGTGATGGAGAACTCGCGGAACAGTTTTTCGATAATGCCGCCGGTGAACAGAATCGCCATGAACACCGCCACCAGCGACGCGTTCATGGCCAGCAACGTGAAGCCCACCTCTTCGGCCCCCTTGTAGGCGGCCTTCATCGGCGCCATGCCGGCGTCGATGTGCCGGGAGATGTTCTCCAGCACCACGACGGCATCGTCCACCACCAGCCCGGTGGCAAGAATCAGGGCCATCAGCGACAGGTTGTTCAGCGAGAAGCCCCACAGGTACATGATGGCGAACGTGCCGACCAGCGACACCGGCACTGCCAGGGTGGGGATCAACGAGGCGCGGAAGTTGCCCAGGAACAGGTACACCACCAGGATCACCAGGGCCACGGCGATCAGCAGCGTGCTCTCGGCCTCGTGCAGGGTGGCGGTGATCACTGGCGAGCGGTCCATGGCGATGTTCAGCCGCACGCTGGCCGGCAGCACGGCTTCCAGGGCCGGCAGTTGCGCCTTGATCTGCGCCACGGTCTTGATGATGTTGGCGCCTGCCTGGCGGTTGATGACCAGCAGCACGGCCGATTCGTCATTGAAGAAACCGGCGTTGTAGCGGTCCTCGACACCGTCGCTCAGGCGCGCCACGTCACTGAGGCGCAGCGCCGAGCCGTTCTGGTAGCGGATGATCAGCGGGCCGTAGTCCTTGGCCTTTTCCAATTGGTCGTTGGCCTGCACCTGCCAGTTGCGCTCGCCGTCCTCGACAAAGCCCTTGGGCCGCCGCACGTTGGCGTTGGCAATGGTGGTACGTACCTCGTCCAGGGCCACGCCGTACTGGTTGAGCAGGTCGGGTTCCACTTCCACGCGCACCGCCGGCAACGAGCTGCCGCCGATCTGCACCTCCCCTACCCCGTCCACCTGGGACAGGCTCTGGGACAGGATGGTGGAGGCCAGGTCATAGAGCTGGCCTTTCTGCAGCACGTCGGAGGTCAGCGACAGCACCATGATCGGCGCCTGGGCCGGGTTGACCTTCTTGTAGGTGGGCATGCTGCGCATGCCACTGGGCAACAGTGGCCTTGAGGCGTTGATGGCCGCCTGCACTTCGCGCGCGGCGCCGTTGATGTCACGGTCCTGGTCGAACTGCAGGATCACCCGCGTGGAGCCTTGGCTGGAACGACTGTTCATGTTGGTCACCCCGGCGATACTGCCGAAGGCGCGCTCCAGCGGCGTGGCCACGGTGGATGCCATGACTTCGGGGCTGGCGCCAGCCAGGTTGGCGGAGACCACGATCACCGGAAAGTCCATCTGCGGCAACGGCGACACCGGCAGCAGGCCGAAGCTGACGCCGCCCAGCAGCATCACCGCGACGCTGAGCAGCATGGTCGCTACCGAGCGGCGAATGAAGGGGCCGGACAGGTTCATGCCGGTGCCTGCTCTGCCGGGGCCTTGCGCCAGCGCCGCGCCAGGCGGTCGAAGTACAGGTAGATCACCGGCGTGGTGAACAGCGTCAGCACCTGGCTCACCAGCAGCCCGCCCACCATCACCAGGCCCAGCGGCTGGCGCAGCTCGGCGCCCGAACCACCTGCCAGCATCAAGGGCACGGCACCGAACAGCGCCGCCATGGTGGTCATCAGAATGGGCCGGAAACGCAGCAGCGCCGCCTGATAGATGGCCGTCTGCGGGTCCAGGCCCTGGGTGCGCTCGGCGTCCAGGGCAAAGTCGATCATCATGATCGCGTTCTTCTTGACGATACCGATCAACAGGATGATGCCGATGATGGCGATCATGCCCAGGTCATTGCCGCTGAGCAGCAAGGCCAGCAAGGCCCCCACGGCTGCGGACGGCAAGGTCGACAGAATGGTGATGGGGTGAATGTAGCTCTCGTAGAGAATGCCCAACACGATGTACATGGTCACCACCGCCGCCAGAATCAGCAGCAAGGTGCTCGACAGCGAAGCCTGGAACGCCTGTGCCGCGCCCTGGAACTGGGTCTGCACGCCGATGGGCATGCCGATGTCTTTCTGTACCTGTTCGATCAGTTCCACCGCCTGGCCCAGGGCCACGCCGGGTGCCAGGTTGAACGAGACCATCACCGCCGGAAACTGGCCAATGTGGGAAATGGCCAGTTGCGCCTGGCGCTGCTCGATGTGCGCCAGGCTGGACAGGCGCACCTGGGTACTGTTGGTCACCGGCAACGCCGACGTGGCCCCCGTCAGGGTGGTGGACACGGTCTGGGTGATGGCGCTGTCGCTGGGGGTGCTCTTGACGTAGATCTGTTCCAGCGCCTGGGGCCCGACAGTCGAGGCGTTGGCCGCTTGCAGCACCACGCGGTACTGGCTGGCCTGGGTGTAGATGGTGGAGATCTGCCGCTGCCCGAAGGCATCGTACAAGGCGTTGGTAATGTCGGAAACGTTGACGCCCAGGCGCTTGGCCTGGTCGCGGTCGATCACCAGGTACACCTGCAGGCCCTTGTCCTGCAGGTCGCTGGCCACGTCGGTGAGCTGCGGGTGTTGGCGCAGGGCATCCACCAGCCTGCCGCTCCACTGGCTCAACAGGTCGGCATCGGGGGACGACAGGCTGAACTGATACTGGGTCCGGCTGACCCGGTCTTCGATGGTCAGGTCTTGCACCGGCTGCAGGAACAGGCGCATGCCCACCAGCTTGTCGGCTTCTGGCTGGATGCGCTCGATCACCTGGCTGGCCGTCAGGCTGCGCTGGCCCAGGGGTTTGAGGTTGATGAGCATGCGCCCACTGTTGAGGGTGGCGTTGTCACCGTCCACACCGATGTAGGACGACAGGCTCTGCACGTCCGGGTCCTGCAGCACGACCTTGGCCATGTCCTGCTGGCGCTGGCTCATGGCACTGAAGGAGATCGACTGCGGCGCCTCGGTGATGCCCTGGATGACGCCGGTGTCCTGCACCGGGAAGAAACCCTTGGGCACCACCAGATACAGGAATACCGTGAGGCCCAGGGTCGCGATGGCCACCAGCAGGGTCAACGGCTGGTGACGCAGCACCCATTGCAGTTTGCGGCCGTAGGCCTCGACCAGCCAGTCGATCCAGGCGCCGCTGGCGCGGTAGAAGCGCGTCTGCTCCTCGGGCCTGGGCTCGCGCTTGAGCAAGCGCGCGCACATCATCGGCGTCAGCGTCAGGGACACCACCAGGGAAATCAGGATGGCCACCGCGAGGGTGATGGCGAACTCGCGGAACAGGCGCCCTACCACGTCGGCCATGAACAGCAACGGGATCAACACGGCGATCAGCGAGAAGGTCAGCGACAGCAGGGTGAAACCGATCTGCCGGGCGCCCTTGAGCGCCGCCTGCAAGGGCGTCTCGCCTTCCTCGATGTGGCGGGAAATGTTCTCCAGCATGACGATGGCGTCGTCCACCACGAAGCCGGTGGCGATGGTCATGGCCATCAGGGTCAGGTTGTTGATGGAGAACCCGGCCAGGTACATGATGCCGAACGTACCCATCAGCGACAGCGGCACGGCCACCGACGGGATGATGGTAGCGCTGAAGCGACGCAGGAACAGGAAGGTCACCAACACCACCAGGGCAATGGAAAACAGCAGTTCATGCTGCACGTCCTTGACCGAGGCGCGGATGGTCTGGGTGCGGTCGGTGAGGATGGTCACGTCAAGGCCCGCAGGCAGGTTGTCGGTGATCGACGGCAACACCGCCTTGATCCGGTCCACCACTTCGATGACGTTGGCCCCCGGCTGGCGCTGGATGTTCAGCAATACCGCCTGGTTCTGGTTGGCCCAGGCCGCCAGGCGCTCGTTCTCGGCGCCGTCGACGATGGTGGAGACATCCTTGAGCCTCAGTGGCGCGCCGTTGCGGTAGCTGAGAATGAGGTTGGCGTATTCTTCGGGGGAGACCATCTGGTCATTGGCGTCGAGCATCGACACCCGGGTGGGGCCGTCGAAGTTGCCCTTGGGCTGGTTGACGTTGGACGCGGCGATCAGTGTACGCACGTCGGCCAGGTTCAAGCCGTTGGCCGCCAAGGCCTCCGGGTTGACCTTGATGCGCACGGCCTGGCGCTGGCCCCCCGCGATGGACACCATGCCCACGCCGGTGATCTGCGCGATCTTCTGGGCCATGCGCGTGTCGACCAGGTCATTGAGCTTGGGCAGCAGCATGGTCTTTGAGCTGACCGCCAGGGTCAGTACCGGGGTGTCGGCCGGGTTGACCTTGTTGTACACCGGTGGCGCCGGCAGGTCGGTGGGCAGCAGGTTGGTGGCGGCGTTGATCGCTGCCTGCACCTGTTGCTCGGCCACATCCATGTTGACGTCCAAGCTGAAGCGCAATGTCAGCACCGAGGCGCCGCCCGAACTGGTGGAGGCCATCTGGCTGAGCCCGGGCATCTGCCCGAACTGGCGTTCCAGGGGCGCGGTCACGGCGCTGGTCATCACTTGCGGACTGGCGCCGGGGTACAGGGTCATGACCCGAATGGTCGGGTAGTCGACCTGGGGCAACGCCGATACCGGTAGCATGGTGTAAGCGATCAAGCCGGCCAGAACAATGGCCAGCATGCTCAGCGTGGTGGCTACCGGACGCAGGATGAACAGCCGCGACAGATTCATACGCCCGCCTTGCTCCGCTGGCCATTGCCGGCCTGCTTGCCGGCGGCATCCTCGCCCTTGAGGTGCTGGCCGGGCGTGGTGGGTACCTGAGCCGGGTCGTTGACCACTTCCACGCTGCTGCCGTCGCGCAGGCGGTCGGTGCCTTCCAGCACCACGCGGTCGCCCTTGGCCAGGCCGTCCTCGACCACCGTGACGTTGCCGTCCGAAGCGCCGATCTTCAGGGTGCGGATTCGCACCTTGTTGTCGCCGTCCATGGCATACACGAAGGTGCCATTGGTGCCGAACTGCACGGCCGCCGACGGCGCGAGGGTGACCTGGCGCAAGGTGTCGGACAGCAGGTGGACGTTGACGAACTGGTTGGGAAACAGGGCCAGGTCCTTGTTATCGAAATAGGCCTTGAATTTCAGCGTGCCGGTGGTGGTGTCGATCTGGTTGTCGATGCTGTGCAGCACGCCGGTGGCCTGCTGGTTGCGGTCGCCGCGGTCCCAGGCTTCCACGGGCAAGGTAGCCCCACTGCGCACGCGGGCCAGCACGGGGTCCAGGGTGGTTTCGGGCAGGGTGAAGACCACGCTGATCGGCTGCACCTGGGTGATCACCGCCAGGGCAGTGGTGTCATTGGCGGCCACCAGGTTACCAACGTCCAGCTGGCGCAGGCCCACGCGGCCACTGATGGGCGCGCGGATCTGGGTGAACTCCAGGTTCAGCTTGGCGTTGTTGACATTGGCCTGGTCGGTGAGCAGCGTGCCCTGGTACTGCCCCACCTGGGCGGCGGCGGTGTCCAGGGTTTGCTTGGCGATACTGTCCTGGGCGAACAGGTCCTTGTAACGCTGCAAGTCCATCTGTGCGTTCTTCAATTGCGCCTGGTCCTGAGCCAGCGTGCCCTGGGCCTGCTGCAGCGCGATTTCATAGGGGCGCGGGTCGATGACCGCCAGCAGGTCACCGGCCTTGACCATCTGCCCTTCCTGGAATGCCACCTTCACCAGTTCCCCGGCCACGCGGCTGCGCACGCTGATGGTGTTGGTGGCGGTCACCGTGCCCAGCGCCTTGTTATAGACCGGGAAGTCGCCCACCGTCACCGGTGCCACCCGTACGGGGGTGGGCCCACTGCTGGGGCCGAAGCCCGGGCGCATGGGGTTGCCGCCCGGGCGGCCGCCGTGGGGCCGGCCCTTTTCGGGGGGACCGGCTTCATGCTGGGCGCTGGTAGAGTGCGAGCGCCAGTAAACACCGGCGGCGACCAACAGCACGAGGATCAACAGGCCAAACAGCCAACGGGGAAATTTACGGGTACCGGCGGGTTGCATGGGGAAGTTGACCCTTGTTCGAATGGGGTTCAGGTTCAGGAGGCAGAACGATAATCATTGTAACGGCACGTGCAAAGCGGCTTTACCGGGTATTTACGTAGTGGCAGTCTGAAATGCAAACGGCCTGGAAGACTCCAGGCCGTTTCATTTGTTACGACGTGTGAGCATCCTTGCTCTCCAAGCGGGTCCTACCATGGGCGGCAACGCCCCATCACGCCTGTTATTTCAACACAGCCAGGGCTGCTTCGTAGTTGGGCTCTTCGGCGATTTCGCCGACCAGCTCGGTGTGCAGCACGTTGTCGTTTTCGTCCAGCACCACCACGGCGCGGGCAGCCAGGCCAGCCAGAGGGCCGTCAGCCAGGGCAACGCCGTAGTTCTCCAGGAACTCGCGGCCACGCAAGGTGGACAGGCTCTTCACATTTTCCAGGCCTTCGGCGCCGCAGAAGCGGGCCTGGGCAAAAGGCAGGTCAGCGGAAATGCACAGCACCACGGTGTTGGCCAGTTCGTTGGCCTGGGCGTTGAACTTGCGCACGGAGGTGGCGCAGGTAGGGGTGTCAACGCTTGGGAAAATGTTCAGGACCTTGCGCTTGCCAGCGAAGCTGGCCAGGGTCTCGTCGGCCAGGCCGCCGCTGACCAGGGAGAATGCAGGCGCCTTGGCACCGACTTTTGGCAGCTCGCCCTTGACCTGAACCGGGTTGCCTTTGAGCGTCACTTGAGCCATGAACGGAATCCTTCTGCTGTTATGGTAAAGAGACGAAGTTAACCACGAATCCCGTGAACATAAAATGTCGATGTTCGCAGGAAGCGGAGTGCCCGTTCCCAAAGGCCTCCCTGACCTGTGGGAACGGGCCACCGCTACGCTGTTACCAGAGCGGCATCACGTAGCTGACGTAGAAGCGGTTCTCGTCCTGGTGGGTCTGGCCGGTCATCTCCGGGTTGGCCTGGGCATTCTTCCAGGTTACGCCAAGGCCCTTGAGGGTGCCGTCGGGCACCACGTAGCTCAGCGCCAGGTCACGTTCCCATTCGCTGTCGCCACCGCTGGCCACCTTGATCTGATCACCGTGGGCATACAGCGCCGAGAAGCCCAGCCCCTTGAGGCCCAATTGGCCGAAGTCATACTTGTACAGCGCCAGGAAGGTACGCTCGCCAGCGTGCTGGAACTTGTTCAGTTGCAGGTTGGTGAGCGCCGGGGTGTCGGCACCACTGCCAGGGCCCTGACGGGCGTCGCCGCTGTTGAGGCCCGAATCCAGGTACGGGAAGTCGCTGTCGCCGGTGTTCTTCTGCGCACCCAGGCCGATGGTGTGGCCCATCAGGCTGTAGCTTTCCATCAGGCTGAAGGTCGACTGGTTGATGCGGCCCTTGGTGGTGGTGCCACCGTAGTAACCCGCCGCGCCGTATTCGCTGTCGCCATCGCCGTTGCCGCCCGTGCCCAGGCTGCGATAGGCACGCAGGTCGGTGGCCAGGCTACCCACCGGCAGTGCGTCGGTGTGCTTGAGGCCCAGGTAGAACTGCTGGTAGTAGTCGGCAAGGTTGGAGTACCAACCGCTCAGGGTGGTGTTCTTGATGCCGGTGTAGTCGGCGCCACCGTAGCTGAAACGGTTACTGCCCTTGGCACCGCCGCCGGTGATCATGTCCTGGTCGCCGGTTTCGTTGCGAATCTTGGTCTGGGTGATGTTACCCAGGGTGAACACATAGTTGTCCAGGTCCCTGGACACCAGTTGCGCACCGGTATTGGTCTGTTGGTACAGGCGGCCATCAGTGTTGGCCAGCATGGGGTTGCTCTGGGTCAAGGTACCGACGCGCAGTTCATCCTTGAGGAAACGCATTTTGAAGGTCGGGCTCAGTACACCGAACTGATTGGCACTCTTGCCATCGTCCAGTGGGAACATGCTGCCCTGCTGTTCCTGCGAATCCAGCTTGACGCCGTAGAAGGCTTGCAGGTCCAGGCCGAAACCCACGGTGCCTTCGGTGTAGCCAGACTTGAAGTTGAGCTCGAAACCTTGCCCCCAGTCGCGCACGCTGTTGGCTTTCTTGTTGCTGCCAACCACGTCACTGCCCTGCTGGTTCAGGTAGCGGTTGAGCAGCGTCAGGTCGGCATGGCTGTCGTCGATGAAATCGGCGTGGGCCGCCAGGGCAGCGCTACCCACCAGGGCACCTAGCAGGGGACGGACTATCTTCTTGATCATCACGGGTCTCGTTACAGGTCAGTAAAAACTGACGCCATTACGGATCCGACACATGACAGTTCCGAGACAAGTTCCATGAAACAACATGAAACAAAATTTAGAGAGTGGCGATGTGCCCTGATTTCAGCGGCATGACGGGGGCCGGCGCCGCGCGGCGGCGCCGGCGCTATTCTCACCCAGCCAGGGCGTGGGGGAAGGTCGTGCGGTTGTGTTCCAGGTCCTGGCGCAACTCCCCGATCAACTCGGAAATGGCGCGGCTACTATTGAGACGATCGGTCGAAATACCTGTCACCATCAGTTCCACCTGGCCGGTGACAGGGTCGGTCACCTGCACCGTCAGCGACTGGTCCGGCGCCACGGTGCAGGTGCATCGAGCCGGCAGAAACGCGCACTCGATGATGTTACGAAGCTCAAGCGAACAGAGTCCCAGTGTCATCATGTTTGGCGTCCTCGTTCAGGCAGTTTGGGTGCGCCAAATGGCGCGTCAAATCTCTATATATACCCTGTTATTTGGGGTTGCAATGGGGAGGCGACAGGAGCGCGGGGCTGTTTTGGACCGGGTCGTTTCGAGGGAAATCGGGGTAATCGATTCAGCTGATTTCCTGTCGGGACTTTCGGGCGCCTGGGGATGTTTTTCGCGACATGCTCCCCGGCATTGAAATTTTCACATTCCGTTCACCAGCCTTTAACCCTCTACCGCCTACAGTCCGCACCACTCTCCCAGTGTATGGACTGAAAATGCCGGTAACCTCAGCCGCCCTGCCTCAACCACGCTTGGCCTTGCGCCGCCGTGTCATTGCCCTGGGCCTGCTGGCATTCGCCACCCTCGCCTCCGCCACCACCTGGGCGCTGCGCCCCGAAGGGCCGGCCAATATCAGCGAGGCCAAGGTACTGCGCCATGCCGGGCTGATGGAGGGCTGGAACGCCGGCAAGATCGTGGTGTTGGTGCGCCACGGCGAGCGCTGCGACCGCTCCGACAACGCTTGCCTGGGCGATGCGGACGGCATCACCCTGGCGGGCAGCCAGGTGGCCAGCAAGGTCGGCGACGGGCTGCAAGCCCTGGGCATGACCCAGGCGAAAGTACTGACTAGCCCGTTGACCCGCACCCGCCAGACTGCCATGTTCATGTTCGGCGAAGCCGCCACCCCTCAGGACTGGCTGGCCAACTGTCGCAAGACCATGCTTCAGGACGTGGTCGCCCACAAGCAACCGGGCCAGAACCTGGTGCTGGTCACCCACAGTGAATGCATCAACGCCCTGGAAGATCAGGCGGGCCTGAGCGGTGGCGATGGCCCGAGTTACGCCAGCGCGCTGTTCGTGTCGGTGGACCCCGCCAGCGGCAGGCCGCAGGTGCTGGGGTACTTGAACCCCTCACAATGGCCACGCCTGCTTCACCGGGTAAAAGGCTGATCACCCAGGCGCACCGCAAAGCAGCAACCATGAGGTTCACGGCTGGTCAGGGTCACCGTCCAGCCCTCGTTCACGCAAATACGCTGCACCAATGACAAGCCAAGCCCGAGGCCTTCGCCCCGCTGCTCATCACCGCGCACGAACGGCTGGAACATCTCCAGGCGCTTTTCCTCGGGAATGCCGATACCGCTGTCCTCCACGGTGAAACCATCGGGCAGCAGGGTCAGGCGAATGAACCCCTCATCCGTGTAGTGCCAGGCGTTGCGCAACAAATTACCCATCACCGCGCCCAGGAAGGTCTGGTTGTAGACCTGGGAGCCGACGGCATCCGGCAGGTAGACAAGCTCCAGGCCCTTGTGCTCGATGGGCGTGCGCCAGGTGTCGACCAGCTCCTGGGCTACTTGCAGCATTCCCGCGCTCTGCCCCTGCCCGCCTTCGGCATTTTCGGCCCGGGCCAGTAACAGGAAGGTATCCACCAATTGGCGCATGGCGCTGCTGGCGCGGGCAATGCGTGAGACCTGGTCCCGGGCGCGGGCGTCCAGGCCTGGGTTTTCCAGTAGAAGTTCGCTGGAGCTGGCCAGTACCATCAGGGGGGTGCGCAATTCATGGCTGACGTCGCCGGTGAACAGCTTCTCGCGCACCAGTGCCGAGCGCAGGCGGCCCAGGGTGTCGTCGAACGACTTTGCCAGGGTGCCCACTTCATCGGCGGCGTAGTCAGGGGCCAGCGGCGGCGCCAGGTCCAGCAACTGATCGCGGTGGCGGACCTGGCGGGCCAGGCGGATCACTGGCGCCATGACTTTGCGCGACAGCAACCAGCCCAACAGGATCGAGCCCAGCAGGCTGAGGACAAAGCCCGTGATGACCACACCGAAGAGCAACCGCTCGCGCTCTTCGAAGCCCTGCTGGTCGCGCAGCAGCACGTACTTGCGGCCGTTGACCACACGGACCATGGCGTACCAGCTGCGCTCCAGGCGCCGCACTTCGTGAAACCCCGGCTCCAGCGGCGCCAGGTCGGGCGGCATGGCCAGGTCCCCGTTACCTTCGTCGGCGAAAAACAACTCATCCTTTTCCGGCCGATGGCTCCAGTCGTCACGGTTTTCCATCAACAGCAGGCGATGCAGGTTGCCGCCCAGGCCCGTGGTGGTGAGTTTCTTCTCCACCACGTGCACGGTCGCGACGATACCCACAGCGAACACCCCTGCCACCAATGTGGTCATCACGGCAAAGACGACTATGATTCGTTGAGCCAGACTCTGGCGCGAGCGCTTGGTTTTCCAACGGGCGAAAATGGAATTCATGGGGTCGTGCGGCTCAACGTCATGCAACAGTCCAGGAGGGCGAACCAGTGAGGAACATCATTCTAGCCAGGGTCTGTATGAAATGTATTCCAGTGAAGGCCTGGCCAGGCGAAAACAGGCGAGGAACGGCCGGGGTCGCGCTCGACTTCACGGATGGTAAATGGGCCATCCGATCGGACTCGCGCACGAGCCTGTTTTCAACGCAGCAGGGCCTGGCCGGGATGCATTTCGTGCAGAGCCTGACACCCCTTTTACACTCATGGATGTCAAAGACGTGTCGAAGGCACGGCAGGGATGGCCACAAGACAGCATTTTCATCAGTGGCTCACTCTTTTTTGACGCCCGCACAGGCACATTCGCCCCCATTGCGGCATTAACGCCATCAGTTGGATTTTCCTGTGCTCTTGATCAGAAATTTCCTACATACGAATGAGTAAAAGTCGCTTTCAATGCCTACCGCGTCACCCTTTACCCACAAATGGATGAACCGGATCAATAAGTCGTTCAGCAAGCGTTCGTTCAGCTTGCGGCGGTAATAATCTCTCTCTATAACGGATCGTCCTACGACTAACGTAGGGCACATATGACGCACGAAGCGCATAAGCCTGTCAGATTCCGAGGATGTCATGAATCAGAGTTTTCTCCCTTTTTCCCGTCCCAGCATGGGTGACCAGGAGATCGCCGCAGTAGAGCAGGTATTGCGCAGCGGTTGGATTACCACCGGCCCCAAGGCCCAGGAGCTCGAACAGGCATTCGCCCGCCGCACGGGCAGCGCCCATGCCGTGGCCCTGTCCTCGGCCACCGGCGCCATGCACATCGCGCTGCTGGCACTGGGCATCGGCCCGGGCGACGAAGTGATCACACCGTCGCAGACCTGGGTGTCGACCGCGAACATGGTCTGCCTGCTGGGCGCCACGCCGGTGTTCGTCGATGTGAACCGCGACACCCTGATGGCCGACGTCGCCGCCATCGAGGCGGCCATCACCCCACGCACCAAGGCCATCATTCCGGTGCATTACGCCGGCGCCGCCTTCGACCTTGACCCGCTGTATGCGCTGGCCGAGCGCCACGGCATTCGCGTGATCGAAGACGCCGCCCATGCGGTGGGCACCCGCTACCGGGGCCGTGAGGTCGGCGCCCAGGGCACCGCCATTTTCTCGTTCCACGCCATCAAGAACATGACCTGCGCAGAAGGCGGCATGTTCGTCAGCGACGACGAAGCGTTCGCCAACCGCGTGCGCATGCTCAAGTTCCACGGGCTGGGCGTGGACGCCTATGACCGCATGACCCACGGCCGCAAACCTCAGGCCATGGTTCAGGAGCCCGGCTTCAAGTACAACCTGGCCGATATCAACGCCGCCATCGCCCTGGTGCAACTGGAGCGTGTGGACGCCATCAACGCCAAGCGCGAGCAACTGGCCCAGGCTTACCTGGAGCGCCTCAAGCACCTGCCGGTGTTGCCGCTTTCACAGCCTGCCTGGCCGCAGCAGCATGCCTGGCACCTGTTCATCCTGCGCATCGACCCCGAGCGCTGTGGCATGGACCGCGAAACCTTCATGAAAGGCCTGCAAGATCAAGGTATTGGGACGGGCATCCACTTCATCGCCACGCACTTGCACACCTGGTACCGGCAGAAGTTTCCCGACGTGCACCTGCCCAACACGGAATGGAACTCGGCACGCCTGTGCTCCATCCCACTGTTCCCCGACATGACCCTCGACGATGTCGAGCGTGTTGCCTGCGCCATTGAAAAGACTCTGGAACACCGCCCGTGAGACCTTACCCGATCAACACCGTGTCCATCGTGATACCGGTGTACAACGAAGAACAGAGCCTGCCGGAGCTGCTGCGTCGCACTGAAGCGGCCTGTGCCCAGCTGACCCAGAAGTATGAAATCGTGCTGGTGGACGACGGTAGCCGCGATGCCTCGGCCGATATTCTGCAGGACGCCGCCGAGCGCCCGGGCAGCCCGGTGGTGGCGGTGATCCTGAACCGCAACTACGGCCAGCACGCAGCGATCATGGCCGGTTTCGAACAATGCATCGGCGACCTGGTGATTACCCTGGACGCCGACCTGCAAAACCCGCCGGAAGAGATTCCGCGCCTGGTGGAACAGGCCTCGCTGGGCTATGACGTGGTCGGTACCGTGCGCAACAACCGCCAGGACTCGGCGCTGCGCCGCTGGCCCTCGAAGCTGATCAACCTGGCCGTGCAGCGCTCCACCGGCGTGGCCATGAGCGACTACGGCTGCATGCTGCGCGCTTACCGCCGCAGCGTGGTCGACGCCATGCTGGCCTGCCGCGAGCGCAGCACCTTCATCCCGATCCTGGCCAACAGCTTCGCCCGCCATACCACCGAGGTGCTGGTGCAGCACGCCGAGCGCGAGCACGGTGATTCGAAGTACAGCCCCATGCGCCTGATCAGCCTGATGTTCGACCTGGTCACCTGCATGACCACCACGCCACTGCGCCTGCTGAGCGTGGTCGGCATTGGCATGGCCGCGCTGGGCGTGCTGTTCGCCCTGGCGCTGATTGTGCTGCGCATGATCTACGGCGCCGCGTGGTCGGGCCACGGGACTTTCGTGTTGTTCGCCGTGCTGTTCGTGTTCACCGGCGGCCAGTTCATCGGCATGGGCCTTCTGGGTGAGTACCTGGGCCGCATGTACAGCGATGTGCGTGCCCGCCCGCGCTTCTTCATCGAGAAAGTGCTGCGCAGCAACGACCCCGTTGGCACCGACAGCGAACCTCATCCTGAAACATCGATTTCCATTTCTTCCAGCAAGGCTGCCTCATGAACCAGAAAGCTGTTGTCTTCGCCTATCACGATATCGGCTGCGCCGGCATCAACGCCCTGCTCGAGGCAGGCTATGACATCGCCGCCGTGTTTACCCACGCTGACGATCCCAAGGAAAACAACTTCTACGGCTCGGTTGCCCAGCTGTGTGCTCGCAAGGGTATTGCGGTGCACGCGCCCGAAGACGCCAACCACCCCATCTGGATCGAGCGTATCGCCAAGCTCGACGCCGATTTCATCTTCTCGTTCTACTACCGCAACCTGCTGAGCGAGGCGGTGCTGGCCACCGCGAAAAACGGAGCCTACAACCTGCATGGCTCGCTGCTGCCCCGCTACCGTGGCCGCGCCCCGGCCAACTGGGTGCTGGTCAACGGTGAAACCGAGACTGGCGTCACCCTGCACCGGATGGTCAAGCGCCCGGACGCCGGCGCCATCGTCGCCCAGCATAGCGTGGCCATCGAGCGTGCCGACACCGGCCTGAGCCTGCACGCCAAGCTGCGTGATGCCGCCGCTACCCTGCTGCACGAAACCTTGCCCCTGCTAGCCAAAGGCGAAGTCACCGAAACTGCCCAGGATGAAAGCCAGGCCTCGTACTTCGGCCGCCGAACCCCGGCTGACGGCTTGCTGGACTGGAAACGCCCAGCCGAAGAACTGTTCAACCTGGTACGCGCCGTGACCCAGCCGTTCCCGGGCGCCTTCTGCGCCGTGGGCGAACACAAGCTGATCGTGTGGAGCGCCGAAGTGGTCGCGGGTAACCAGGGTTTCGAGCCTGGCCACGTGATCAGCGTCGAACCGCTGCGCATCGCCTGCGGCACTGACGCCCTGCAGATCACCGCCGGCCAGCGCAACAACGACGGCCTGTACCTGAGCGGCCCGCAGCTGGCCCGCGAACTGGGCCTGGTGGAAGGTTCGAAACTGGTCGGCAAGGCCGCTGGCCGCCCCGTGCGACGTACCCGCGTGCTGATCCTGGGCGTCAACGGTTTCATCGGTAACCACCTGTCCGAGCGGCTGCTGCGCGACGACCGTTATGAAATCTACGGCCTGGACATCGGCTCCGACGCCATCGAGCACCTGCGCGGCAACCCCCGTTTCCACTTCGTGGAAGGCGACATCAGCATCCATTCCGAGTGGATCGAATACCACATCAAGAAGTGCGACGTGGTCCTGCCGCTGGTGGCCATCGCCACCCCGATCGAATACACCCGCAACCCGCTGCGCGTGTTCGAGCTGGACTTCGAGGAAAACCTGAAGATCGTTCGTCACTGCGTGAAGTACAACAAGCGCGTGATCTTCCCCTCCACCTCGGAAGTCTATGGCATGTGCCAGGACGCCCATTTCGACGAGAACACCTCGAACCTGATCGTCGGCCCGATCAACAAGCAACGCTGGATCTACTCGGTCTCCAAGCAACTGCTGGACCGCGTTATCTGGGCTTACGGCGACAAGGGCCTGAAGTTCACCCTGTTCCGCCCCTTCAACTGGATGGGCCCGCGCCTGGACCGCCTGGACTCGGCCCGCATCGGCAGCTCCCGTGCCATCACCCAGTTGATCCTGCACCTAGTGGAAGGCACCCCGATTCGCCTGGTGGACGGTGGTGAACAGAAACGTACCTTCACTGACGTCGACGATGGTATCGAGGCCCTGGCACGCATCATCGAAAACCGCGACGGCAAGTGCGATGGCGAAATCATCAACATCGGCAACCCGACCAACGAAGCCAGCATCCGCCAACTGGGCGAAGAGCTGCTGCGTCAGTTCGAAGCTCACCCGCTGCGCGGCAACTTCCCGCCGTTCGCCGGCTTCCGGGAAATCGAAAGCAAGGCGTTCTATGGCAATGGCTACCAGGACGTGACGCACCGCACCCCGAGCATCGAGAACGCCCGCCGCCTGATCGACTGGACCCCCACCATCGAGCTCAGCGAAACCATCGGCAAGACCCTGGACTTCTTCCTGCGCGAAGCCATGGTTGAAATCGAGAGCAAGCGCTGATGCAGGCAGGTCTGCGCATCGACGTCGACACCTACCGAGGCACCCGTGAAGGGGTGCCGCGGTTGCTCGAACTGCTCGACGAAGCCCAGGTCAAGGCGACATTTTTCTTCAGTGTCGGGCCGGACAACATGGGGCGCCACTTGTGGCGCCTTATCCGCCCGCGATTTCTCTGGAAGATGCTGCGTTCCAATGCAGCCGGCCTTTACGGCTGGGACATCCTGCTAGCGGGCACCGCTTGGCCAGGCAAGCCCATCGGCCGTGACCTGGGGCACCTGATGCGCCAAGCCCGCGACGCCGGCCACGAAGTCGGCCTGCACGCCTGGGACCACCATGGCTGGCAGGCCAACGTCGGGCGCTGGAGCGAGGCACAGTTGCATGAGCAGATCCGCCGTGGCGTGGAAACCCTGAACGACATTCTTGGCCAGCGCATCGATTGCTCCGCCGCCGCCGGCTGGCGCGCGGACGAGCGCGTGGTGCAGGCCAAGGAAGACTTCGGTTTCCGTTACAACAGCGACTGCCGGGGCAGCCACCTGTTCCAGCCGCGCCTGGTCGATGGCACCCCGGGTACCGTGCAGGTGCCCGTGGACCTGCCCACCTTCGACGAGGTGGTGGGGCCAACGGTCAGTGCCGCTGGTTTCAATGACTACATCCTGGAACGCTTCAAGCCTGGAGGCTTGAACAACTACACCATACACGCCGAAGTGGAAGGGATTCTGATGGCCGATGATTTCCGCCGCCTGCTGGCCACGGCACGCGAGCGACAGATACAGTTTCAACCCCTGGGGCAACTGCTGCCCGCCGACCCCGGCAGCTTGCCGGTGGAACAATTGACCCGCGGCACCCTGGAAGGGCGCGAAGGCTGGCTCGGGGTACAACGCCCATGAACCTGCGCTGGACCCTGCCCGTCTTGCTGCTGGCATTCGGGCTTTTCTACCTGCTGCCCCTGCCCTTCCATGGGCTGTGGATCCCCGACGAAACCCGCTACGCGCAGATGAGCCAGGAGATGCTGCTGACCGGCAAATGGGCCGCGCCGCATTTCATGGGGCTGCGCTATTTCGAGAAGCCAGCGGCCGGCTACTGGCTGATCGCGATCGGCCAGGCGCTGTTTGGCCAGAACCTGTTCGGCGTACGCGTGGCGTCGGCCCTGAGCCTGGGCCTGAGCGCGCTGCTGACGTACTGGGTGGCCAACCGCCTGTGGGGCGAGCGCCGCAAGGCCGTGATCTGCGCAGTGCTGTACATGAGTTTCGGCCTGGTGGCTGGCCAGGCGGGTTACGCCAACCTGGACCCGCAGTTCACCTTGTGGGTAAACCTGAGCCTGGTGGCCCTGTGGCTGGCCCTCGACAGCCGCACACCCCGTGAGCGCCTGTTGAGCTGGGGCCTGCTGGGGGTTGCCTGTGGCATGGGGTTCATGACCAAGGGTTTTCTTGCCTGGGTGTTTCCGGTGCTGATCGCCGTGCCCTGGATGATCTGGCAAAAGCGCTTCGGTGAACTGCTGCGCTTCGGCCTGTTCGGCGTGCTGGTGGCGGTGCTGGTCGCGGCGCCATGGGCGCTGATGGTCAACCATCAGGAGTCCGATTTCTGGTCGTTCTTCTTCTGGCACGAGCACATCCGCCGCTTTGCCGCCGAAGACGCGCAGCACGCCGAACCCATCTGGTTCTACCTGCCGCTGCTGGTGTTGTCGGCGCTGCCATGGGCACTGCTGATGCCGGCCAGCGCACGTCAGGCCTGGCGCCAGCATGGCGAACCGCGCCGCGTGTTCCTGTTGCTGTGGCTGTTGCTGCCTCTGGCGTTCCTGAGCCTGTCACGCGGCAAGTTGCCCACGTACATCCTGCCTTGCATGCTGCCACTGGCGTTGCTGCTGGGGGACACGCTGAACACGTTGATCAGCCAAGGCAAGACACTGGCGCTGCGCAGCAACGCCCTGCTCAATGCCGTGATCGGGTTGCTGGGGTTGATTGCCGTGGCCTGGCTGCAACTCAAGAAGCCGGTGTACCAGGATGAACCGTTGCACCTGAGCCTGGTGATCGGCGCCCTGGTGGGCTGGACACTGTGCAACCTGGCCGCCTGGTGGCGCCCGCTGCGCTGGTGGGCCGCCCCGGCTGTGGGCATGGGCCTGGTCGCTGCCCTGCTGCCCAATGCCTTGCCCGACAAGGTGGTCAACAACAAGACACCTGACCGTTTCATTGCTGACCATACCGAGCAACTGCGCCAGGCCGGCTCGCTGATGAGCAATGACCTGGGCGCCGCGGCGGCCCTGGCATGGCACACCGCGCGTCCCGACATCACCCTGTTCGCCACGTCTGGCGAAACCAAGTACGGGCTGAGCTACCCGGACGCCAAACAGCGCCTGGTGCTGTTCCTGGAAGGCCCGCAGTGGTTGGCCGAGGCGCGCCGACAGGGCACGGTGGCCGTGGTGCTGCGCATCAAGGATCACGAGGACGACAGCGAGCTGACCCGGCTGGAGGGTTACACCCAGCGCTTCGAGCAAGGGAACATCACCATCCTGTTCTACAGCCAGACGCCGCCATGATCTTTCTCCTGTTGCTGGCCGCCTGCACCCTCACGTGCCTGGGCCAGATCGCGCAGAAGCTGGCCGTGGAGTCCTGGCGCGATGCACCGGCCGGCGCCCTGGCGAAACTGGCCACGCCCTGGCTGTGGCTGGCGCTGCTGTGCCTGGGCCTGGGCCTGTTGCTCTGGCTGCTGGTGCTGCAGCACCTGGAAGTAGGCATCGCCTACCCCATGCTCAGCCTCAATTTCGTGCTGATTACCCTGGTGGCGCGTTTCGTGTTCAAGGAACACGTGGACGCCCGCCATTGGGTGGGGGTGGGCATTGTCATGGCTGGCGTGCTGTTGCTGGGGTGGCAGGCATGAGCCGGGTGCAGGGCTTTGCCTTGGCGGGGGGCAGTGTCGTGCTGGTCAGTGGCGCGCAACTGGGCATGCGCTGGAGCATGACGCGCCTGCCTGTGCCGGCGCAGTGGCTGGACACACTGGCCAACGGGCCGGTGCCATGGCTGGCGCTGGGCGTGGTGATGGCGGCCATCCTTGCCTATGCGTTATCGATGCTGTGCTGGCTGGGGGCGCTGCAGCACCTGCCCCTGGGCCGCGCCTATTCGCTGCTCAGCGTCAGCTATGCGCTGGTCTACCTGCTGGCCGCCAGCCTGCCAGCGTTCAATGAACATTTTTCGCTGTTGAAAAGCCTGGGGGTGACGCTGGTCGTCCTCGGCGTGCTGACCATCAATTCGCGACGTACACACGGCAACAAGTCATAGGATCTGCGCAATGAAAATCAGTGTTATCGGTAGTGGTTACGTAGGTCTGGTGCAAGCCACCGTATTGGCCGAAGTGGGTCATGACGTGATCTGCATGGACATCGACCAGCACAAGGTCGAGCAACTGTCCAAGGGCCACGTGACCATCTTCGAGCCTGGCCTGTCAGCCCTGGTGCGGGAAAACCTGGACAGCGGTCGTCTGCATTTCACCAGCGATGAAAAGCTGGCCATCGAACACGGCGAAGTCCTGTTCATCGCCGTGGGCACCCCTTCGGGTGACGACGGTTCGGCCGACCTGCGTTTCGTGTTCTCGGTGGGTGACGCCATTGCCCGTCACCGGGTAGACCCCCTGATCGTCGTGGAAAAATCCACCGTGCCGGTGGGCACCGGTGACGCCTTGCACAAGCACATCAGTGAAGCCCTGGCCAAGGCTGGCCGCACGCTGCAGTTCGATATCGTCTCCAACCCCGAATTCCTCAAGGAAGGGTCGGCCGTGCGCGATTGCCGCCGCCCGGACCGCATCGTCATCGGCTGCGAACGCCAGGAAGTGCGCGACGTGATGCGCGAGTTGTACGCACCGTTCAACCGCAACCACGACCGTATCCTGTTCATGGACCTGCGCAGCGCCGAGCTGACCAAATACGCGGCGAACTGCATGCTGGCCACCAAGATCAGCTTCATCAACCAGATCGCCGAACTGGCCGAGCATCTGGGTGCCGACATCGAGGCCATCCGCCTGGGCATGGGCGCCGACCCGCGCATTGGCTATGACTTCATCTACGCCGGTTGCGGCTACGGCGGCTCGTGCTTCCCCAAGGACATGCGTGCGCTGATCCACACCGCTGAGGCGGCACACTGCTCCAACGACCTGCTGCAAGCCGTGGAAGCCATCAACGAACGGCAGAAGCACAAGCTGTTCGAGCGCGTGAAGGCCTATTTCAAGGGCGACCTCAAGGGCCGCACCTTCGCCCTGTGGGGGTTGGCATTCAAGCCCAACACCGATGACATGCGTGATGCGCCGAGCCGCGATCTGATGGAGTCACTGTGGGCGGCTGGCGCCCAGGTGCGCGCCTTCGACCCTGAGGCCATGCAGCAAACCCAGCTGCTGTACGGCGAACAGCCCGACCTGATGCTGATGGGCACCCCTGAGTCGACGTTGAACGGCGCTGATGCGCTGATCATCTGCACGGAATGGCAACAGTTCAAGGCTCCGGACTTCGACTTGATCCTGAAGCGCCTGGCCAATCCGGTGATCTTCGATGGGCGCAACCTGTATGACGTGGAGCGGTTGGCGCAGAAGGGTATCACCTACTTCCCGATCGGCCGCGGCGAGTCCTGCAACCTGCCGATTCCGGATCGCAAGTGGAGCGAGTGATGCGCTTCATCTGCTGACGCTTCATGGGTTCAGGCGCGGTGCATCACGCATCGCGCCGCGGGATCGGGCGCAAGCCCGGTCCCGCACGGGCCTCACGCCAGCTTGCGCGCCATCAACCGCTCCAACACCCGCAACGGCGCCCGCTCCCCATCCTGCATGGCCTGCACCGGTAACAGAAAGGTCTGTTCCAGCGCGCATTTGCCCTGTGTCGCCGCGTGGGATACCTGATCGGTAAACACCATCCAGGCCGACCCCGCCGCAAATTCCCAGGTGCTCTGCGGCGCGGTTCGCTGGTAGCCCTGGTCGGCCTTCATGCGGTCGTGCAGGTGCAACATGTAATGGTCGTAGGCGCTGCGTGGCGCCTTGGTGATCCCCAAGGCGTTGAGTACCTGTGCCGAGCCCCAGAGCGGCCTGGGCAATGTAGGTGCATAGCGATCGGCCAGACGCTCGAACGGCTCGCCCAGCCGCCAGTGGCGAGGCTCGCCGGCCGGATTGATGTTGGCGAACACCCGCAGGATACGCTTGCCGCGGGTGGGCGACGACGGAAAATTATCCACGTGCAACCGCGTGTCGTCCTTGCGCCAGGAAGTCTGACGGCCGGCGATTTCCTCCGGGCGGAAACTGGTGCGGGCACGCTGCAGGGCGCCTGCATAAGGGGCCAACAGGCTGCGGGCCAGTGCTTCAGCCTGGTCGGCGAAGCGCCCGACCATCTGCTGCATCCGCCGCGCCCGGGCTTCATCGCCCTCCACACCCTTGAGCGCGTCGCCACTGGGCGACAGGCTGATGTTCTTGCTTTTGGCCCCTACCTGGGGGGCCAGCAGGTCGAGCTCATCGTCGCGAACCTGGAAACACAGGGCTGGGAAGGCCAGCACGGCCCCAGCCTCCAGCGCCTCCACACCTCGAGCACGCAGCCCTCCTTCGATTTCGCCTGACCAGGCAGTGAGGGGCAAGCTGACAACTTCAGTCATATGATTGGCCTACGCAGACGATTACCGCATACGTGATGCATCCGCTTCCTGCGGTGAAGGGGCATCCTAAATGTTGCAAAATATGTCTACTTATAGTCCATACGACACGATCAATTATGAAAATTGCGTTGAAAACGTACGCCTGGCCAGCCGGCGTTCAGCTTCCGGCAGATTCGCCGCTCTTGTACACCAACTGGTAGCCAATACCGTGAATGGTGTGGATCAACGGCACATCGAACGGTTTGTCGACCATGCGCCGCAATAAATGCAGGTTACTGCGCAGGCTGTCACTGTTGGGGGTGTACTCGCCCCAGACGTTTTCTTCCAGCTCGCGCCGGGTGACAACCGCCGGGCTTTTGCGCATCAGCAGCTCCAGCATCTTCAGGTTGGTGGGGTTCAGGCGCAGGGAAATGTCACCACGGGTGATCTGCAGCGTGTCCAGGTCGTAGGACAGGTCGTGAACCTTGAGCACCCGCGAACTCTTGCGCTTGAACCGCCACACCAGCGCTTCGATGCGAGCCATCAGTTCCGACAGCGCGAATGGCTTGATCAGGTAGTCGTCTGCCCCGGCCGTGAAGCCGTCCAGGCGGTCGCTCAAGGCATCGCGGGCGGTGAGCATGATCACCGGGGTATCGGCGCGCGCGCTTTCGCGCAGGCGCTGGCACACCTGGGTTCCGGTCATGCCCGGTAGCATCACGTCCAGGATCACCATGTCGAACGAGCGCGTGGCCGCCAGGTGCAGTCCGCTCAACCCATCCTCCGCGCGTGTCACTTCGCAGCCGCGCAATTGCAGGTACTCCGTCACGTTGTCGAGAATGTCTCGGTTGTCCTCAACCACCAGAATTTGCATAGGTCCCCCACCACTTTCTTGTACTTTCCGTGCGCATGCCGCGACGTTTGGCTTCGCCACGGTGACGCTGCGCTGAATTCAGGAGGCGTAATAGCATTGTGCTCGTCAAAATCATGTTACATGGCTTCTCGGGTACCCCATGACAAATGTAGCGGGCCGGATGAATTTTCGAATTTTTCACAGGGTTTTCACCTGCGCCCCACGTTCTGCTCCATAGTGTCCAAGGTACCCGCCCCCTTGCACGGATACACCCATGACACCATCGCCACGCCCGCCTCACAGCCTGCTGCGCAAGGTATTGTTCGGCAGTGCCGTCCTGGTGGTGCCAGCGTTGATCGCGGGCTTCGTGGCCTGGCCGCGCTCGCCGCTGGACCTGGGCAAAGTGGGCAACATGGCCAATGCCCATGTGCGCGAACATTGGGCTGCGGGGGACGTGATCGTGCTGATCCGCCATGCGGAGCGCTGTGACCGCTCGGATGGCAAATGCCTCGGGGTGGCCGATGGCATCACCCACGATGGCAGCCAGGTCGCCGACCGCGTCGGCGACGGCTTCCGCACCCTGGGGATGACCAATACCGACGTGATCAGCAGCCCCACCACGCGCACGGCCCAGACTGGCCACTACATGTTCGGCGACGCCAACCAGGCGCAGGAATGGCTGCGCGTGTGCAGCAAGGCCACCCTGCTGCAGGATGTCCTGGCGCACAAGCAGGCGCACCGCAACCTGATCCTGATCACCCACAGCGACTGCATCAGCAAGCTCGAAGCCCAGTTGGACTACGAGCATGCCGACGCCAGTGAATATGGCACGGCCTTCTTCGTGCGCGTCAACCACCGGGACAAGGCGCAGGCGCTGGGCGTGTTGAACGTGGATGGCTGGGACACCGCGCTCAAGGATGTCGTCCGTTAAGGCGCCGCCGTCAGCGCGTAGGCATCGGCCCGTTCACCTTCGGCCAGGAATATCCGCGATGGTAGCGTGAAGCCCCGCAGGCTCAACAACGCCAGCGGGCCCTGGCCCAGTTCGGTGCGCAGGTGCCAGGTCAGCAGATCATCGTCGCAGCGCTGACTGTGCACACTACCGCCCCACAGCGACAGCCCAGCCATCACCAGAGCACCACCTGAAACGCCTGAGCGTTGGACCTGCATCCTGTATCCCTACCTCCCGACCACCATCTGATCGAGGTACCGGAGGCTGCGGTGCCACAGGCACGGGGTGGTCGAATCTGACTGCCATCGTCAGCGCGCGCCTGCGTGTGGCAAAGACGAAATCAAGGTGCAGCCGCAGCCACAGGCATGGCCGTGGAAGGCAATGGGCACGCCGTTTTCGCGGAACGCCGGATGGCCTTCAGCGATGAAGGTACGGCCGTGCCCAGCCGTGGGGCAGTCCACCGGATCGCCCTGGCGGGCTACACCGAGGCCGCCAAACATCCGGGTTATTGAACCGGCCCGCACCTCGCCACCGCTGGTGGTTTTATCGCCGACGCGAATGATGCCTTTCATGAACGACCCCATTTGTCCAAGCCGGTGTGCAAGTGGAAACCGATGCCCAATGCACTCATCCCAATAGCCCCCACTCAACCACTTCATCTCGGCGTGATGTTTTGTCGGATAGCGGCCAGGGGCGTATGTGGTATCGCTCCACCGCTTGCAACGGGAATATGTCCCCTTGTTCAAAGTGTTGAATCACAACCTTTTGCACTGCCCGCACCGGAGGCCAGATGACCTTCCAATATCCGCTTTGTGGGCAGGCTTCACCCGTGTAGCAGATTCGCACAGGGAAGTTGGCTTGGCTGAAGGCGGGTGAACCGGGTAAGGGCTTACCGGTGGCTGGATCTAGCTTCTTGGCGTTGGCCAGCTGGGTGATCAGGGCCTCGCCAGGCTTTTCGGGGGGAATGTTGGCAAGGCGGGCTTCCAGCCATTGGAGCTTGCCGTCCCACTCGGGCAGTTCAGCTGGTGGCAGAGGAACAATTTCGTTGATCTCAGGGACGGTAGGGTTGGCGTATGAGTAGTTTCCTAGTACCCGCCCAATCGCTTCATAGCGCTCCGCACGCTTTAAATCTTTTTGCTGGCCGAGATAGTCCAGTCGATCCTCGGGAGCGGGACCACGAAAGCCATGCTCTAGGAACGACGCGGAAAACTCATCCCCCGCAGCAACTCCAAGTTGAAATGCCTGGAGCGCCTCTTGGTACAGACCTTCAGTGGCCAGATTAATACCTAACGCTATCGCCGCGTCACCATTACCTTGCGCGGCTGCGCATCGGCGCATTTGGCGGGCGACTGATGGAGCAATATCTCGGGGGGCCAGTTTATCTCCCAAATATGCCTGCGACTGGGCGTGCCCATGATCGGCAGCCTTACGGAGATAACGTAGTGCCATTTCCGGGTCTGGTTCTAGCCCTGCTCCGCCGTCTTTCAAAAAAGTGCTGACAAAGTAGTAACCTGTCGCCACTCCACCCGCGATAAGATCCTGACTCAGCCGCAAGTGCTCCTCCCCATCAATCTTAAACTGACGACGAATGGCGCCATTCTGGAGATTAATATTAGCTTTGAAATGCCCATTCTCAGCCGCAATTCGATATAATCTCTCAACTTCTAAATTCGCAAAGCCATTCGGCTTGAGCTGGTGAGTTTTCTGTAACCATCTTGCATACTCAAAGAGCATCTGCGTGTCGCGAGACGGCGCAGGGATTATTTCATGAACACAGTTAAAGGTTAGATTAGCCTTGATAGAGGTCAGCGGATTCATGTTTGCATTCCCAGGATTTTTGGCAAGCACACTATTACTAGACAAAACAAACAACAGACTTGACATAAATGTTATTCGGCGCATCAATCAAGGTCCTTGAGACTTTTTTCGGCGTATAAAAACTCTACTAACGAGGTATAGGGCGACATTCTGCTCGTCTGAAA
>NZ_JAPYKM010000021.1:0-111482 GCF_029623465.1 Pseudomonas sp. RIT-To-2
CGTGGCCAAGGCCCCGGCGCCGCGTCATGTGGCGGTACCCACACCGGCGCCAGCGCCCGTGCCAGCCGTGGCCAGCGCCGCGCCAACCCCGGCACCCGCGGCCGCCCCTGTACCGGCGCCACCCCCCGCGCCGCCAAAAACCATCACCCACGGCGTGGAATACGTGCGCGCGCCCGAACCCCAGTACCCGGACCGTGACCGCGAGGACGGCAACGAAGGCACGGTGATCCTGCGGGTGCTGGTAGACGAAACCGGCAGGCCGGGGCGTATCGATGTGGTGCGCTCCTCGGGCTTCGGCAGCCTCGACGAGGCGGGCAGGGCGGCGGCGCGCGCTGCCGTCTTCAAGCCCTACCGCGAAGGCGGCCACGCGCTCTCGGTGTACGTGATCGTACCCCTGCGCTTTCAGCTGGACAGCTGACCTCCACACCCCTTTACCCAACCCCGGACTCACCCCTCGGCGGCCTCGCCAGGGTGGCGCTCGGGCGCGTTCTGACGATTGACGAGGACTACACCATGCAAAACACTTCCCTGGGCCTGGACATGCTGTGGGGGCAGGCCGACGCCGTGACCCGTGGCGTAGCGTTGATGCTGCTGGCCATGTCGTTGGCGTCCTGGTACGTGATCGCTGACAAACTGGTGCGCCTGGGGCTTTCCCGCCTGCGCTCGCCGCGCCTGTTGGCCGCGTTCTGGGCCGCACCCACCGTGAGTGATGGCTTGCGCCAACTGGCCACCGATCCGGCCTACGGGGCATTGGGCCATGCCGGCGTCAGCGCCGCCAGCCAGCACCGCGAAGCCCTGGACAGCGGCATGAACCCGCCGCCGTTCAGCGAATGGCTCAGCCGTGCCCTGCGCCAGGCCACCCTGGTGGTGGGCGCGCGCCTGCAAGGCGGTATGGCGGTGTTGGCCACCGTGGGGTCCAGCGCGCCGTTCGTGGGCCTGCTGGGCACCGTGTGGGGGATCTACCACGCCTTGATGAAGATCGGCCTGACCGGTGATGCCAGTATCGACAAGGTGGCTGGCCCCGTGGGCGAAACCCTGATCATGACGGCTCTGGGCCTGGCCGTGGCTATCCCCGCGACCCTGGCGTACAACCTGCTGGTGCGCACTAACAAGCAGACCCTGGCCGAGCTGGGCAAGTTTGCCTTCGAGCTGCATGACCTGCTGGTGATCGGCGCCCGTGCCACCCCCCCGGGCCAGGCACCGCAGCGGGCCATGCCCCGTGCCCGCGCGGAGTACGTCTGATGGCCGGTGGCTTGCAGGATGAGCTGGACGACGACAGCTTCAACCCGGAAATCAATACCACGCCGCTGGTGGACGTGATGCTGGTGCTGCTGGTGATCTTCATCATCACCGTGCCGGCCATCCAGCACAGCGTCAAGATCGACCTGCCCCACGCCGCGGCGCAGCAGGACAACAAGCCGCCCGTGGCGGTGGACCTGGCCCTGGACAACAGTGGCCACCTGCACTGGGACGACCGTGACATCAGCGATGCCGAGCTGCCGGCGCTGATCGCCGAGGCCGCTGCGCGCCAGCCGGTGCCGGAATTGCACCTGCGGGCTCAGCGTGACACGCCCTACGAAAAGGTCGTGCAAGTAATGGCCGCGGCGCAGTCCGGCGGCCTGGAAAAAATCGGTTTCGTTACCCAGGCCGTCACGCCCTGATTCCTGCTTCGTTCCCCCCGCCAGCGTGCTGGCGGGCAGGGTTCGTGCGCTCTTTTTCTGGAGTTGTCATGCTTCGCAAACACCCGTTTCACGCGCTGTCCGTTCGCACTGGCGCGGGCCTCGCGGCTTTTGCCCTGGCCCCTTCGATCTGGGCCGCCGACGCCGCGCCGGTCATCGATGACAGCGTGCTTGCCACGCTGCCGCAAGTGACCGTCAAGGCGGCAAAGGCCAAAAAGCCCGAGCTGCACAAGAAAATGTCCGGCGGCGCGCTGGGCAGCAAGGCGGCCATCGACACGCCGTTCTCGATCAAGAGCGTAAGCAGCGAAGAGATTCAGCAGCGCCAGGCCGGCATTCTTTCCGAGGCGGTGAAATACAACGCCTCGGTGACCTCCATCAGCTCCAGCTACGGCACCCACCCGGCCACCCTGGCGGTGCGCGGCCTGCCCCTTGACGATCTGAACGGCTACAAGGTCGACGGCATGGCCAACATCAACCGTGGCGTGGAAATGCCCCTGGAAATGTTCGACAGCGTCGAGGTGCTCCAAGGGCTGTCGGGCTTCATGTACGGTTTCGGCAGCCCGGGCGGTATCGTCAACTACGTGAGCAAGCGCCCGACCGACAAGACCCTGTTCAGCGTCGACGCGGGCTACCAGTCCGACAACCTCTACAAGGAGCACATCGACCTGGGTGGCCGGCTGGACGACCCGCGGTTCGGCTACCGGCTGAACCTGGTGCACGAGGAGGGCGACGCCGCCAGCGGTGGCGCCGCGGTCAACCGTACGGCCGTGGGCCTGGCCCTGGACGCCAAGCTGACCGATGACCTGACGATCAACTTCGACACCCTTTACCAGCAGCGCAAGACCTCCGGCGGCACCGATATCGTGGTCAACACCGCCTACGCGCTGCCCAAGACCATCGATGGCAGCAAGCGCCTGTACAGCAACGGCTCTTACACAGACGTGGACTACAGCCTCTCGACCTTGAGCGCCACCTATCAGTTCTCGCCGAACTGGCAGGGCCGCCTGGCGTACCGCTACAGTGATTCGGACCGCCGTTATGTGAAAGACCAGTACCAGATCACCAGCAACAGCGGCAACTACTCCGACAAGGTCACCTCCGAATACCACGGCTACGACTACAACCAGGCCATGGGCACCCTGGAGGGAAAATTCACCACGGGCTGGTTCAGCCATGACCTGGTGCTGGGCAGTTCCTATTCGGACCTGCAGTCGCGCAAGTCGGTCAACACCCCCAAAAGTACCGTGGGCAAGGGCAACCTCTACGACCCGACGATTTTCTCGGTGTATGACATCGACTACAGCGGTGGCACCTACGGCGACGACTCGATCAAGGAAAGCGCGGTATTTGCCAGCGACACCCTCGGCCTGGGCGAGCACTGGTCGTTGCTGGTCGGCCTGCGCAACGAAACCTTCCGGGAGGAGACCCACGACTCGGCGACCAGCGAGGCCGTGCGCTACAAGGCACGCCCGGCTACACCTACCGTGGCGCTGATGTACAAGCCCATCCAGGACGTGACCGTCTACGCCAGCTACGTCGAGTCGCTGGAAGCCGGCGGCACAGCGCCCACCACGGCCGACAACGCCGACCAGACCCTGGCGCCGCTGCGCAGCAAGCAATATGAAATCGGCGTGAAGGCCCAGCGTCGCAATTGGAGCGCCACGGCCGCCGCCTTTCGTATCGACCGCGGCGCCGAGTACACCAACAGCGACAACGTCTACGTGCAGAGCGGCACGATCCGCTACCAGGGCATCGAGCTGGCCGGCAGTGTCGACCCCATCGACAGCCTGACCCTGGAAGGCAGCATCATGTCCCTGGACTCCGAGTACCAGGATGCCGGTGACGTCGACGGCAACCGCGCCGCCGGTGCCGCCCACTACCAGGCCGGTGCCCAGGCCACCTACCGCATCGGCGCGGTGCCGGGGCTGTTCGTGCGGGCCGGTGCCCAGCGCATCGGCCCCATGGCGGTGGATTCGGGCAACGTGCATACCCTGGATGCCTACAGCCTGTTCGACGCGGGCGGCGGCTACCGCATGAAGCTGGCGGGCGGCCATGCATTGACCTTTGGCGCCAACGTCACCAACCTGGCCAACCACAGATACTGGACCTGGTACCAGGAAAACTACCTGCAACCCGGCTCGCCACGGACCCTGAGTGTGAATGCCCGCTATGACTTCTAATTACCCGTTGTTGCGCGGCCTGGCCGTGGCCCTGGCGCTGGTGACCAGCCCGCTGTTGCACGCCGAAACCCTGAACACCGAGGGCCTGCGCCTGGACAAGGTGGTGCTGGTGATGCGTCACGGGATCCGCCCGGCCACCGACACCGCCGAGTTGCAAGCCTGGTCTGCCAAGACCTGGCCGCGCTTTGCCGTCGCCGATGGCCAACTCACGCCTCACGGTTATGCCGCCACCGTGCTGCTGGGCCAGTGGCAGCGCCAGTACCTGGTGGGCCATGGGCTGCTGGCCGCCGATGGGTGCCCTGGCGCTGGCCAAGCCTACCTCTGGTCCAGCCCGGTAGCGCGTACCCGGGCCACCGGCAAGGCATTGCTCGAAGGTCTGTTTCCGGGTTGCCAAGTGCCGGTGAACCATGCCAGCGCGGGCCAGGACCGCCTGTTCCATGGTAGCGAGAACGGCTTGGCTGGGCTGGACCGCCGGCAGGCCGAGCAGGCTATTCTCGCGGCCATGGGCGGCAGCCCGCAGGCGGCCCAGGCGAAGTATGGCCAGGCCTTGCTGCGTATGCAGAACGTGGTCGGCGTGCCCGCCACCTGCCCCAAGGCGCCACATTGCGCGTTGAGCGAGCAGCCCTGGGGGCTGAAAGAAAAAGGCACCACGGTCAAACTCAGCGGCCCATTGAGCGTCGGTGCGGCCATGGCCGAGACGTTCCGCATGCAGTACGCCGAAGGCATGCCGCTGGACCAGGTGGCCTTTGGTCAAGGCCGCACCGCCAATGAGGTGGCGGGGTTGATGGAACTGCGCAGCGGCAAATACGCTCTGAGTCAGCACCTGCCCTACGTGGCCCGCCGCGGCGCCTCGCAGTTGCTGAGCCAGGTGTTGCTGGCGCTGGAGGACACCGGCAAGGCGGCCGCGGGTGGCCCACCCTCCGCGGCATGGCTGGCGTACGTGGGCCATGACAGCAACATCGCCCAGTTGCGTACGCTGCTAGGCTTTGACTGGAAGATCGCCGAGTACCCCGAGGACGACGCGGCGCCCGGTGGCACCCTGTTGTTCGAGCGCTGGCTGGACCCGCGCAGTGGCCAGCGCTTTGTCAGCCTGGCCTACGTGGCCCAGAGCCTGGACCAGTTGCGGCAGCTCAGCCACGACGCGCCGTACCGGGTGCAGTTCACTGGTGTCGATGGCCAGCCGCTGATGCCCTTGGCGCGTTTCGAGCAAGCCATGGGCGAGCGGGTGGATGCCAGCGCCACCGAGCCGCAGAGGTACGCTGACCACTGAACCGATGAACCACGAGGTGCCTGATTGAGCGAGCTGAAACGCTATGGATTGTTGATCGGCCTGCTGGCATTGAGCGCCTGCAGCCATCAGCCGCTGCAACAGGCGCCGTCACCCGAGCAGGTGCGCGCCAAGGTTGTCCGCCTGCTCCCACCTTCGGCGACCAATCGGCAAGGGTGGGCGGCTGATATTCAGGTCGCCTTCGAAGCCCAGTCGCTGGACCCCAGCACCCAGAACCTGTGTTCGATGATCGCGGTCATCGAGCAGGAATCCAACTTTCAGGCCGACCCTCAGGTGCCGGGGCTGGGCCGCATTGCCCGTACCGAGATCGATCGCCGCGCCGGGCGCCTGCACGTGCCGGGGTTCGTGGTCGACGCGGCGCTGGGCCTTGCCTCTCCCACCGGCAGGACCTATGCCCAGCGCATCGCCAGCGTGCGTTCGGAGCGCGAATTGAGCGAAGTATTCGATGACTTCATCAGCATGGCGCCCTTGGGCCGGCAGTTGTTCGGCACCTTCAATCCCGTGCACACCGGCGGGCCCATGCAGGTGGCCGTGGACTTTGCCGAGCGCAATGCCCGCGGGTATCCGTACCCGGTGCAGGACTCCATTCGCCATGAGGTCTTCAGCCGCCGTGGCGGGGTGTACTTCGGCACCGCGCACTTGCTTGGCTACCCGGTTCATTACCCCGAGCCGCTGTACCGCTTCGCCGACTACAACGCCGGCCATTACGCCAGCCGCAACGCCGCGTTCCAGGCTGCCCTCAACCGCCTGGTCAAGGCGCGGCTGACGCTGGATGGTGACCTGATCGACTACGGCTCGCTCACGGCGGGGCAGACCGAGCTGGCGGTGCGCTCCCTGGGCACGCGGCTGGGCATGAGCGACATCGACATCCGACGGGCGCTCGACAAGGGCGAGCAACCGGACTTCGAAGACACCCGGGTTTACCAGCGGGTGTTCGAACTGGCCGACCAGGTAGCAGGCCAGCCCGTGCCCCGGGCGATCCTGCCGGGCATCACCCTGGAAAGCCCGAAGATCACCCGCCACCTGACCACCGCCTGGTTCGCCCGCCGCGTCGACGAACGCCGCGCGCGCTGCATGGCGCGCAACTGACCCACCGCTCACTTCCGACCGTGCGCCCGCCGCTATGTACGCGCCGTAGCAGCGGACCCGGCCGCGTCCCAGGCGCTGTGCAGTGTCAGGCACACCGTGTCTGGCTTCGACGCAGACAGGTCCGCTGGCACGGATGTCGTACAGGCAGGCGCGGTGCTAAAGTGAAAGCCACTTTCCCGTCCTGGAGCCTGTCATGAGCACCCTGTATTCCATTCCGGTCAAGACCATCGACGGCCAGCCGCAAACCCTGGAGGCCTACAAGGGCAAGGTGCTGCTGGTGGTCAACGTTGCTTCCAAATGCGGGCTGACCCCGCAATACGAAGGCCTGGAAAAACTGTATCAAAGCCACCGTGCCCAGGGCCTGGAAGTACTGGGTTTCCCGGCCAACAACTTCAAGGCCCAGGAGCCGGGCAGCGATGACGAGATCAAAGCCTTCTGCAGCCTGACCTACGACGTGAAGTTTCCGCTGTTCTCGAAGATTTCGGTGGTGGGCAACGACCAGCATCCGCTGTACGCAGCACTGACCCGGGCCATCCCGGACGCCGAGGGCGAAGGCCCCTGGCGCAAGCGCCTGACCGGCAAGGGCATCCCGGTGAACCCGGTGCCGGAGGTGCAGTGGAATTTCGAGAAGTTCCTGATCAACCGCGAAGGGCAGGTGGTGGGCCGCTTCGCACCGGATGTGGCCGCCGATGACCCGCGTCTACTCAAGGCCATCGAGGCAGCGCTGGCGGCCTGAGCAGCACCGGTCCGGGCGTGCGAGGTGGGAAGCTGAATCCAGGCGACCGTGCTACGCCTCCATCTCCACCAGCACACTGCCCTCGGCCACCATGTCGCCCTCGGTGCAATGCAGTGCCTTGACCTGCCCGGCCCGGGGCGCGCGGATGCTGTGTTCCATCTTCATGGCTTCAAGCACCACCAGCGCAGTGCCGGCGTCCACTGACTGCCCGGCACTGACCAGCACCCGCACGATGCTGCCGTTCATGGGGGCGTTGAGGCCACCCTGGTGGCTGTGACCTTCGTCGGCCTCGGCGATGGGGTCGATCAGGTTCACCGGGTAAACCTCGCCTTGCCAAGGCAGGTACACCGTGTCCCCACGCCGATACGCCGTGGGGCTGGCCGCACCGCTGGCCAGGTTTACCACCTGGTGCTGGTCGCGACACCGCACCGCCACGACGGTCTCACTGGGCAGCCCGAGGCGCAGGCCGCTGGCGGCGGACCACGGGTCGTTGCCGGGTGATGGCAGCACCGCCGCGGCGGCCGCTTGCCAGAACGCAGGCGGCAACACGCCGGCGGCCGGCAGCAACTGCGCCTGATGCCGGGGAATGAACCCGGTGTCCAGTTCGGCCGCGGCGAAGGCGGGGTGGCCGATGATGCGCCGCAGGAACGCCAGGTTGGTGCGCACGCCGCCCACGGAAAATTCGTCGAGCATGCTCAGCAAGCGCAACCGTGCCTGCTCGCGGGTTTCGCCCCAGGCAATCAGCTTGCCGAGCATGGGGTCGTAAAACGGCGAGACCTGGTCACCCTCGCTGACACCACTGTCTACCCGCCGCCCCGGGCCGGGTGCCGACTCGCGGTACAGGGCCAGGGTGCCGGTGGCGGGCAGAAACGCGTTGTCCGGGTCTTCGGCATACAGGCGCACTTCAATGGCATGCCCGTGCAGCGGTACCTGGGCTTGGGCAAGGGGCAGGGGTTCGCCCTGGGCCACGCGGATCTGCCAGGCCACCAGGTCCAGCCCGGTGATCGCTTCGGTGACCGGGTGTTCTACCTGCAGGCGGGTGTTCATCTCCATGAAGAAGAATTCGCCCCGGGCGTCGAGGAGAAATTCGACGGTGCCGGCGCCCACGTAACCGATGGCCAGCGCTGCCTTCACCGCCGCCTCGCCCATGGCCTGGCGCAACTCGGCGGGCAGCCCCGGGGCCGGCGCCTCCTCGACTACCTTCTGGTGGCGGCGCTGGATGGAGCAATCCCGTTCGTTCAGGTACAGGCAGTGGCCATGCTGGTCGGCGAATACCTGGATTTCCACATGACGCGGCTGCAGCACGTACTTTTCCACCAGCATGCGTGAATCGCCGAATGACGATTGCGCTTCACGCTGGGCCGAAGCCAGGGCATCGGCCAGCTCGCTTTCACGCTCCACCACTTTCATGCCCTTGCCGCCACCGCCCGCGCTGGCCTTGAGCAGCACCGGGTAACCGATGCGCGCGGCGGCGGTACGGAATGTCTCCAGGTCTTGCGCCTGGCCGTGGTAGCCCGGCACCAGCGGCACCCCGGCGCTCTCCATCAGGGCCTTGGCCGCTGACTTGCTGCCCATGGCGTCGATGGCACTGGCAGGCGGGCCGAGGAAGATCAGCCCCGCGGCCTCGATGGCCCGCGCGAACGCGGCGTTCTCGGAAAGGAAACCGTAGCCGGGGTGAATGGCCTGGGCGCCGCTGTCGTGGGCGGCGGCGATGATCTTGTCTATGGCCAGGTAGCTGTCGCTGGCTTTGCTGCCGCCCAGGTCGACCCGCAGATCGGCTTCGCGGGCATGGCGTGCGTCACGGTCGATGGCGCTGTGCACGGCCACCGTGGCCAGCCCCATGGCCTTGGCGGTGCGCATCACCCGGCAAGCGATTTCGCCACGGTTGGCCACCAGCAGTGAAGTGATCGAGGTCATGACTTGAGCTCCCGTGCTTGCCAGGCTGGCGTGCGTTTCTCCAGGAACGCGCGCAAGCCTTCCTGGCCTTCGCCGCTGACGCGAATGCGGGCGATGGCGTTCTCGCAATAGCGGCGCGCACCTGCAGTGGTTTCACCGTGGGCCACTTCGCGCAGCAGTTCCTTGCAGGCCCGCATGGCCAAGGGGCTGTTGAGCAGCATCGTTTCCACCCACGCCTGCACCTGCTGCTCCAGTTCCGCGCTGGCGCAGGTATCGGTCAGCAACCCCAGTTCATGGGCCCGCAGGCCATCGAAGCGCTCGGCGCTGAGGGCATAGCGGCGGGTGGCGCGTTCACCGATGGCCTTGACCACGAACGGGCTGATGACCGCAGGTACCAGGCCAATACGGACTTCCGAGAGGCAAAACTGCGCGTCCCGGGTGCCGATGGCCATGTCGCAGCAACTGATCAAGCCCAGCGCGCCGCCATAGGCCGCGCCCTGGACCACCGCCAAGGTCGGCAGCTTGAGTTTGTGCAGGCCATACATCAGCTCACCCAGCTCGCGGGCATCGTCCAGGTTGGTGTTGAAATCCAACTGCGCTGACTGTTGCATCCAGGCCAGGTCTGCCCCGGCGCAGAAGTGTTTGCCGCGGCCGCGAATGAGCAGAAAGCGCAGACGGTTGTCACCGGCCACGGTGTCCAGGGCCAGGATCAGCTCGCGGATCATCTGGGCATTGAAGGCGTTGTGTTTCTCGGGGCGGTTCAGCCACAAGGTAGCGAAGCCGCGCGGGTCGTGTTCCAGTTCGAGGGTGCTGAAGTCGTTCATGGTCACATCCGGAAAATGCCGAAACGGCTGGCTTCTATGGGCGCGTTCAGCGCGGCCGACAAGGCCAGGGCAAGCACATCGCGGGTCTGGGCCGGATCGATGACCCCGTCGTCCCATAACCGCGCGCTGGAATAGAAGGGGTGGGCCTGTTGCTCATACTGCTCGAGAATGGGCTGCTTGAGCGCCGCTTCCTGCTCGGCACTGAACGGCGTGCCCGCGCGTTCGCCCTGTTCGCGCTTGACCTGCACCAGCACGCCAGCCGCCTGCTCGGCGCCCATCACACCGATGCGTGCGTTGGGCCACATCCACAGCAGGCGCGGGTCGTAGGCGCGACCGCACATGCCATAGTTGCCGGCGCCAAAACTGCCGCCGATGATCACGGTGAATTTGGGCACCCTGGCACAGGCCACGGCGGTGACCAGCTTCGCACCGTGCTTGGCGATGCCGCCTGCTTCGTATTTCTGCCCGACCATGAAGCCGGTGATGTTCTGCAGAAACAGCAGCGGGATGCCGCGCTGGCAGGCAAGCTCAATGAAGTGCGCGCCTTTTTGCGCGGCCTCGGCGAAGAGAATGCCGTTGTTGCCAAGGATGGCGATGGGCATGCCGTGCAGGTGGGCGAAGCCACACACCAAGGTGGTGCCGAACAGCGCCTTGAACTCATCGAACACCGAACCATCCACCAGACGGGCGATGATTTCGCGCACGTCAAAGGGCTGCTTGGCGTCGGCGGGAATGATGCCGTACAGCTCCTCGGCAGGGTATAGCGGTGCCACGGGAGGCTGGCACTGCAACTGGCCCAGCTTGCGCCAGTTGAGGTTGGCCACGCAGCGGCGCGCGATGGCCAAGGCGTGCTCGTCGTTTTCGGCGTAGTGGTCGGCCACCCCGGAGACCCTGCAGTGCACATCGGCGCCACCCAATGCTTCTGCGGTAACCACTTCGCCCGTTGCCGCCTTCACCAGCGGCGGCCCTGCCAGAAAGATGGTGGCCTGCTCGCGGACCATGATGGTCTCATCCGACATGGCAGGCACATAGGCGCCGCCCGCGGTGCACGAGCCCATGACCACGGCGATCTGGGGGATGCCCTGGGCGCTCATGTTCGCCTGGTTGAAGAAGATGCGCCCGAAGTGCTCGCGGTCGGGGAACACCTCGTCCTGGCGCGGCAGGTTGGCGCCACCCGAATCCACCAGGTACAGGCAGGGCAGGCGGTTTTCCTGGGCGATGGCCTGGGCACGCAAATGTTTTTTCACCGTCAGCGGGTAATAGGAGCCGCCTTTGACCGTGGCATCGTTGGCGATGATCATGCATTCCACGCCTTCGACGCGGCCAATGCCGGCGATCACCCCCGCGGCGGCCACGGCCTCGTCGTACACCTGGTGAGCCGCCAGCTGGCCAATTTCCAGGAACGGCGAACCGCTGTCCAGCAAGCGGTTGATGCGTTCGCGGGGTAACAGCTTGCCCTTGGCGACATGCCGCGCCTGGGCGTTGGCACCCCCACCTTCACGCACTTGGGCAAGCAGGCTACGCAAGGCCTGGACCTGCTCGACCATGGCCACCTCGTTACGGGCGAATTCAGCTGAACGGGTAGAAATTCCGGTATGCAGAGTAGCCATCAATCCTCCTGGGAAGCTGCGAGCCGCAAGCTACTCGCGCTCAGCGGGTCTCGTTGAACAGTTCGCGGCCAATCAGCATGCGGCGGATCTCGCTGGTGCCCGCGCCGATCTCGTACAGCTTGGCATCGCGCAGCAGGCGCCCGGCGGGGAACTCGTTGATGTAGCCGTTGCCGCCCAATATCTGGATGGCGTCCAGGGCCATCTGCGTGGCGCGCTCGGCGCTGTAGAGGATGACCCCGGCAGCGTCCTTGCGGGTGGTCTCGCCGCGCTCGCAGGCCTGGGCCACGGCATACAGGTAGGCGCGGCTGGCGTTGAGCTGGGTGTACATGTCGGCCACCTTGCCCTGGATCAGCTGGAACTCGCCAATGCTCTGGCCGAACTGCTTGCGGTCGTGGATGTAGGGCACCACCAGGTCCATGCACGCCTGCATGATGCCGGTGGGGCCGCCAGACAGCACCACACGCTCGTAATCCAGGCCGCTCATCAGCACCTTCACGCCGCCATTGAGGCTGCCCAGCAGGTTTTCCTCCGGTACTTCAACATCGTCGAAGAACAGCTCGCAGGTGTTGGAGCCGCGCATCCCCAGCTTGTCGAACTTCTGGCTGCGGCTGAAGCCTTTCCAGTCGCGTTCCACGATGAAGGCACTGATGCCATGGGCGCCCTTGTCCAGGTCGGTCTTGGCGTAGATCACGTAGGTGCTGGCGTCGGGGCCGTTGGTGATCCAGGTTTTGGAACCGTTGAGTACGAAGCGGTCGCCGAGGCGGTCTGCGCGCAGTTTCATCGACACCACATCGGAGCCGGCATTGGGTTCGCTCATGGCCAGGGCGCCAATGTGCTCGCCGCTGATCAGGCGCGGCAGGTACTGGCGTTTCTGGGCGTCGGTGCCGTTGCGGTTGATCTGGTTCACGCACAGGTTGGAGTGGGCACCGTAGGACAGGGCTACCGAGGCCGAAGCCCGGCTGATTTCTTCCATGGCCACCACATGGGCCAGGTAGCCCAGGCCAGCACCGCCGTATTCCTCCGGCACGGTGATGCCCAGCAGGCCCATATCGCCGAACTGGCGCCAGAGGTCGGCGGGAAACAGGTTGTCGCGGTCTATCTGGGCGGCGCGGGGGGCAATCTGGGCGGCGGCGAAGGCTTGGACGCTGTCGCGGAGCATGTCGATGGTTTCGCCCAAGGCGAAATTGAGGCTGGGGTAGCGCATGGCTTCAGGCCTTTTTTGTAGGGTTTTTGCTTACCTTTACGTTAACGTAAACCTTGGCTCTGAAGGTGTCAATGGGCGCGGACGGCAAAGGGGGAGCCAGCCTGTGCGACATGCGAAGGGGGGAAGGGGAGCGCAGAACGGCGCAAAGCATGAGGGGAGCCGAAGCTCCCCTCAAGGTCTTGTTGCTTGCTCTTTTTTATTATTGAGGGGCGGCCTGTTGTTGTTTTTGGTGGCCGTGACCCTTTACCGCGTTTCGTGTGACCCACATCCTGGGTCAAGAGCAAACGTATTTTTTTGAGCGCTGATTCGCCTGTCACCGGTACGTCGCTGCCTCAGGGCAGTTTTGTTGTTCTGTGTACGGTGCGGGGCAAGCCCCGGTGGCGCGTCCTCTCCAAAAAAATCTGTTAGCTTCGCCTCTGCCGCGTTTGTTCTTGTTATGCCAGAGCCGTTACGTGTTGTTTTTATTGGGTACTGCCATTTTATTGTTTTTGTTGTACGAGAGATAAAGCAGATCCCGTGCCAACTTTTAGAAACCCAATGGATTCGGGGCTTTCGCCGTTTTCAGGAAATTTTCACCGGGTTTTCACAACCTGGAGTGTTTCCCTGTTACCCGTTTCGTGGGAAAAAGTGCGGGCGAGGTGACACTTTGTCGCACCCCGTCACACCTTGTCAAATCCCGGAAAGCACTGAGGGGAGCCGAAGCTCCCCTCAAGGTCATGTTGCTTGCTCTTTTTTTATTATTGAGGGCGGCCTGTTGTTGTTTTTGGTGGCCTGACCCTTTGTCGCGTTTCGTGTGACCCACATCCTGGGTCAAGAGCAAACGTATTTTTTTGAGCGCTGATTCGCCTGTCACCGGTACGTCGCTGCCTCAGGGCAGTTTTGTTGTTCTGTGTACGGTGTGGGGCAAGCCCCGGTGGCGCATCCTCTCCAAAAAAATCTGTTAGCTTCGCCTCTGCCGCGGTTGTTCTTGTTATGCCAGAGTCGTTTCGTGTTGTTTTTATTGGGTACCACTGCGTTTATTGTTTTTGTTGTACGAGAGACAAAGCAGGTGCCGTGCCAACTTTTACAATCTCTTTAAAATCAATAGGTTATGATTTTACCTCGCGGTACCGTCAAGCAGAAACCGCACAAAGTGTTTCCCCGATACCCGCACGCCGAGGCCTGGGTAACATCCGTCACGCACAGGTGCGCGCCTGTGCTACCCGCGAGCCGTTCGCCCGCCCAAGCTGCTGGCTGATACGCTGGCCCACGCTGATCAAGGCGTCCAGGTTTACCCCGGTGTCGATGCCCAGGCCCTGCAACAGGTACACGACGTCCTCGCTGGCCACGTTGCCGCTGGCGCCTTTGGCGTAGGGGCAGCCCCCCAGGCCGGCCACGGAGCTGTCGAATACACTGACCCCCTCCAGCAGCGCCGCGTAGATATTGGCCAGTGCCTGCCCATAGGTGTCGTGGAAGTGCCCCGCCAATTGCCCGCGGGGTACCACGGCGGCCACGGTATCGAACAGCGTGCGCGTAGCACCCGGGGTACCCACACCGATGGTGTCACCCAGGGATATTTCGCGGCAGCCCATGGCGTGCAGTTCAGCGGCCACCGCGGCCACCTGGGCCGGGGCAATGGCACCCTCGTAAGGGCAGCCGAGCACACAGGAGATGTAACCTCGCACCGGCACACCGGCGGCGCGGGCCACCGCCATTACCGGCGCGAAGCGCTCCAGGCTCTGGCGGATGGAGCAATTGATGTTGCGTTGCGAGAAAGCCTCGGACGCCGCCGCGAACACGGCCACTTCCCCGACACCTGCGGCCAGCGCCGCCTCTGCACCCTGCAGGTTGGGTGTGAGCGCGGCATAGGTAACACCCGGGTGACGGTTGATACCGGCGAACACCTGCGCCGAGCCGGCCATCTGTGGCACCCATTTCGGGGAGACAAAGCTGCCGGCTTCTATATAGCTGAACCCACAGGCGGTCAGCTCATCCACCAGCTGTACTCTGTCAGCGACGCTGATGGGGCTGGCTTCGTTCTGCAAGCCATCGCGGGGGCCGACTTCCACCAGGCGTACAGCGTGGGGCAGGGACATGGCTTACTCCTGGACGGTGGCCGGCAGCGGGGCCAGTTCGGCCAGCGCCTGGGTGCAGCGCTCTTCGGCGGTGTCGAGTTCCAATTGCATCTGCTGGATATCGAGCAGTTGCTGCTGCAACTGGGTGCGCCGCTCGGCGATCTTGGCCAGCATGCTGGTCAGTTGGCGCTGATTGCCGCTGGGGTCGTAAAGCTCGATCAGCTCTCGGCATTCCGCCAGGGAAAAACCGATGCGCTTGCCCCGCAGAATCAGCTTCAGGGTCACCTTGTCCCGAGGCGAGTAGATACGCTCCTGGCCACGGCGCTCGGGGCTGAGCATGCCCTGTTCTTCATAGAAACGGATGGCGCGGGTAGTAATGTCCAGCTCGCGGGACAGGTCGGAAATGCTGTAGGTCATGGTCGGGCTCGCAAGGGCAGTTGACGTTAACGTAAGGCTTGCCTGCCGCTAACGTCAAGCGCGCCGATCACCGCGTGCGCGTGGCGTTCTGGTCGGCCCGTGTCACCAGTTGGCCGAGTTCGATCATCTGCTCGCGCATCCAGCGGTTGGCCGGGTCCTGGTCGGTGCTTTCGTGCCAGTACAGGTGGGTTTCCACCGGGGGTACATCGTTGACCGGCAGCGGTACGTAGTTCAGGTCGTTGCGACGGGCAAAGCGTTCGGGCACGGTCATGACCATATCGGTTTGCTGCAGCACCTGGGAGGCCATCAGGTAGTGCTGCGAACGCAACGCGATCTTGCGTTGCAGGCCCATCTTGCCCAGGGCCAGGTCCACATAACCCAGGCCATTGCGGCGGCTGGAGATGTGGATGTGGGTCAGGCCCAGGTAGTCGTCCAGGGTGATTTTTTCCTTCTGCAGCGGGTGCCCCTTGCGCAGGGCGCATACATACTGGTCTTCCATCAGTTTCACGTGGCGCACCTGCGGGTCGGTGTTCAGCGGCGCGTCGACGGCGAAGTCCAGGCGCCCGGCGGCCAGCTCCTTGGTCGTCTCACGGCGCTTGCACAGGAAGCTTTCGATGACCACGGCCGGGGCCAGGCGGCGCAGGCGCTGGAACATGGGGGGCAGGATCACCGCTTCGGTAAGGTCGGTCATGCTGATGCGGAAGGTCTTGGTGGCCTGCAGCGGGTTGAAGATGCGGCTCTCCTGTACCGAGACGCGCAACAGCGACAGGGCGTTGCGCACCGGGCCGATGATGTTCTGGGCCATGGGCGTTGGCACCATGCCCTGGGCCGTGCGCACAAAGAGCGGGTCGTTGAAGGTTTCGCGCAGGCGCGCCAGGGCGTTGGACACCGCTGGCTGGGTAATGCCCACGATTTGCCCCGCGCGCGTCAGGTTAGCTTCGGTGTAAATGGCATCGAAAACGATGAACAGATTCAGGTCGACCTTGCTCAGATTCATTGGGCAGCGCTCTTGTAGGTTTTATGCCGATGCATCGTGTGGCCTATATCGGTGATGAATGATAATAGACGCCGAGAATAGGTTAGATAAATCTTGGTGCCTGTTCTAGCATCGAATCCATGCCAACGACAACCCTTGATCAAAGGTATCCGCCCCATGGATTTTGCTTATTCGCCCAAGGTTCAGGAACTGCGTGAGCGCGTCACCGCGTTCATGGACGCGTACGTCTATCCCGCCGAGGCTGTGTTCGAACGCCAGGTTGCCGAGGGCGACCGCTGGCAGCCCACCGCGATCATGGAGGAACTGAAGGCCAAGGCGCGGGCCGAGGGTTTGTGGAACCTGTTCCTGCCTGAGTCCGAGCTGGGCGCCGGGCTGACCAACCTGGAATACGCACCGTTGGCCGAGATCATGGGCCGCTCGCTATTGGGCCCGGAGCCGTTCAACTGTTCGGCGCCAGACACCGGCAACATGGAGGTGCTGGTGCGCTATGGCAGTGAAGCGCACAAGCAGCGCTGGCTGGAACCGCTGCTGCGCGGCGAGATTCGCTCAGCCTTCGCCATGACGGAACCGGACGTGGCTTCATCGGACGCCACCAACATGGCCGCCCGCGCCGAGCGCGACGGTGACGAGTGGGTCATCAACGGCCGCAAGTGGTGGACCTCCGGCGCCTGCGACCCGCGTTGCAGGATCCTCATCTTCATGGGCCTGAGCAACCCGGACGGCCCGCGTCACCAGCAGCATTCGATGATCCTGGTGCCCGTGGACACCCCAGGGGTGAAGATCGTCCGGCCGTTGCCGGTGTTCGGCTACGACGACGCGCCTCACGGCCACGCGGAGGTGCTGTTCGACAACGTGCGGGTGCCATACGAAAACGTGTTGCTGGGCGAAGGGCGGGGCTTCGAGATCGCCCAGGGGCGCCTGGGCCCGGGGCGCATTCACCATTGCATGCGCTCGATCGGCATGGCCGAGCGCGCCCTGGAACTGATGTGCAAGCGCTCGGTGGCGCGTACCGCGTTCGGCCGGCCGTTGGCGCGGCTGGGCGGTAACATCGACAAGATTGCCGACTCGCGCATGGAAATCGACATGGCCCGGCTGTTGACGCTCAAGGCGGCCTTCATGATGGACACCGCCGGCAACAAGGTGGCCAAGAGCGAGATTGCCCAGATCAAGGTAGTGGCGCCCAACGTGGCCTTGCGGGTGATTGACCGCGCCATCCAGATTCATGGCGGCGCCGGGGTCAGCGGCGACTTCCCGTTGGCTTACATGTACGCCATGCAGCGCACCTTGCGCCTGGCCGATGGCCCGGACGAAGTGCACCGCGCCGCGATCGGCAAGTACGAAATCGGCAAATACGTGCCCACGGAATTGCTGCGCAGCAGCCGGCACGAACGCTGATGCAGCAGCCGCAAGGCCGGGGCGGCCTTCAGGCGGTTCACCTTGCGGGAGCTTGCTGGCGAAAGGAGCACGCGCACTGCCTGACAGACCGCGCCGCACCGTTCGCCGGCACGCTGTGCTCCCACCGGTTCAATACACCCACACTTCGACCCGGCGGTTCTTGATCCGGCCTTCATCCAGGTCATTTGTCGCCACAGGCATCTCGGCCCCCAGCCCGCGAATATCCCGCAGCACCACGCCGTTGCGTACCAGTTCGCGGCGCACGGTCATGGCCCGCAAACGCGACAGCAGCAAGGCGCGGGCGCTGTCATCCTTGGTATCGCCAAACCCCACCAGGGTCACGTCCTTGAAGGTCTTGCCATGCGCGCGCAGGTATTCCAATACCCGCTGCACATCGGCCAAGGCCTTGTTGTCCAGGCTGGCGCTACCTTCGGCAAAACGGAAATTCACCGACAGGCGCTGTGCTTCGCCGGCCAGGTGGCGGTAATCAACGGGCATGTTGGCGGTGCCCGGCACCTGGATCGCCTGCACGGTCTGGGACACGAACCCATACCGGGCAACGATGGCCTGGCCCTTGTCGCTCTGGGTAAAACGCACCAGCGCCTGAGCCCAGGGGTTGCTGCGCGCCGGTGGCAGGTAAAAGTACAGCCGACGTGACAGCGGATAGTCCTCGGTAGCGATAAGGCTGATGGTGGGGGCCATGGCCTGCGCGGCACCATCACCGATGGCCAGGGCGCGAGCCTGGCGCACATAGGGCAGGCCGATGAAGCCGATTGCCTGGGGATCGTGGCTGACCTGGTCGGACAACTGTTCGCTGGACTCCAGGCGCCGGGCATTGGCCGCCAGGCTCTTGCCCCGGGGCGTGAGCACCAGTTCCTTGAAGGTATCCCAGGTGCCCGACTGCTCGTCTCGTGCGTAGAGATGAATAGGGCCGTGCCCCAGCCCCAGGGTCGACCAGTCGTGAATCTCGCCAGCAAATACCCGGGCCAGTTGCTCGGTACTCAACTGCCGCACGGGGTTGTCCGGGTGCACGATCACCGCCACCCCGTCGATGGCGATCACTTGTTCGGCTTCAGCGCTTTTCAGGTCACCCAGTTTGTCCAGCGCCACCAGTTCGCTGTCCTTGATGGGCCGCGAGGCGGCTGCCAGGTCGGCATCACCCTGCTCCAGCGCCGTGAAACCGGTGCTGGTGCCGTGGGCGTCAATCTCTATGCGCAAATGCTGGCCGTCTACCGTGGTGGCGCTGACCTGTTGTTCGTTGGCATGCGGGCCGCTCTGCACCAGCACCTGGCGCAAGCCCTGGTCCAGCAGCAGTGCCTTGACCAGCGCAGGCCCCAGTTCGGCACCAATGGTGTTGGAACCCTGAATGCGCAGCACCGGCACCTCGGCCCGTGCGGCCAGGGGCATGGCCAGGCAGGTGAGGCACAGCAGCAGGCGGGCGAGGGTGGGCATGGCGGGCTACCGGTGAGGCCGAAAGGCGGTGCCGGGAGAATAAGACAGGGGGGTTACGGGGGTGTGACAGGCTGTATCACTCGATAGCCTCGAAGGCAGTGCGCACTGCCGCGACCAAGCGTTCTGCCAGTTCAGGACGCTGGTCCAGCAGCGGGTATTTCTTGCGCAGTTTGCCCGAGAGCACGTTTCCGTTTTCGCGCACGGCATGGATGATGCGGTCCAACTCGTTATCGGGTGCTTCCAGAAATGCCTTGATGCTGGTTCGTGCCTTTTCGTTGCTTTGCAGAAACTGAGCTTCGGCGCGCATTTCGTGGGTCAGCGTACTATCGATGACCTGGGCCAGGTACACCGAGTGCGCGGTCAGGTCAGGGTATTTCCAGGCCGGCAGGGCGTCGTCATAGGCATCAAAATGCAGATTATATTCGACGCCGTCTTCAGCAACCCGGGATTCGCCAAAGCGGTAACAGGTCGCGTAATGGTGCATCAAGGGGCGAGAAAAACGTTCCAGCGCCTGGTCGTAAGCCGCTTTGTTATAGGTGCTGTTAGTGATAGTGGCCGATATCGGCAGGATAATAGGCGCTGGGATCGCCCCGTCCCTGCGCAGCACGTCATTGATCAGAAAGCGCGACAGCCGCCCATTGCCGTCCGCCATTGGGTGCAGGTAGACAAAACCGAAGGAGGCGACCGCAGCCCGAATGATCGGATGTACCGACGTCGTTCGCCTCAAAAAATCCCCGAGGCCTCGCAGCAGTGCTGCGGTGTGCGTCCAGTGGGGGGCGATATAGTCAACCACCGGTGCGAACCGCGCCACATGCCCTACATACACGGGCGACCGCCTCAAGCCATAACGCAGCGCCGACTGGCCAAGAATGCTGGCTTGCAGCGATTCGAGCACCTCGGGCGCAAAGGGATCGGGGTGCTGGCCGCACTCGCTTTCCATGACGGTGGCGAACCGGCGAATTCGGTCTTCCTGGTCTTGTTCGTGTTCGATCAGGAAGCTGGCGCGGCTTTCCTTCACGGTGAGCCACACGGTACTGCGCAGCAGCAGGTCCAGGCCGAAATCGGCCTGCAGGCAGTCCAGGCGCTCACGGATATCGTATTGCTCGGTAGCGATGATCCTGTCCACCCGGCGGATCAAGGGGCAATAGTCCGGGGTACCCGGCAGGTTGTCGCGTACCTTCCAGCGAGAGACCTTCACCGCAGCGCCGGTGACGTACAGCGTCGGGTCCAACAGGTCTATATAGTTGCCCTGGATGGCTTGGGTGATGGCTAAAGGTTGCCCTGTCAACCACTCGCACAGGAACCCCAGGCGGCGGGCATAGGTACCCGATGGCTCGGCATTGATCCAGTGTTCCAACTGCTCACGTACAGACACTTTCGCGAACAGCCGCGCCAGGAATTCCAGGTGAATGCCCTCGTAGCGCAGCGCAAATACCAGGTGGTCGATCAGCAGGTTCTGGGGGCGGTAGCGTTCCGGGTACACCTCTGTGCGCAGATCGCCGTCCTGGGTCGTCGCACGGCGCCCGTTGATCTGACTAACCACTGCGAAAGGTTGGACCGGCGAAACGCCGGTATGGCGGGCGATCCAGGTGTAACCGATTTCGGACATGGGCAGGTCATCAGGGGTGCTGAGGAAGGGGGGAGTATAACCCCCCATTTCTGCAGCAAAACCATTAAAGCTGCGGTAAAACGTTTAGAAATCGACTTTTCTGCAGCAAAACGTTTAGAAATGCGGTTCTTGCCTGTGGGCTACAGACCTTTAAGCGTCCATCGGCAAGCCGAGTACTGCAACCTCAAGTGAGCTTCAACCAGATCGGCGCGTGGTCCGAAGGCTTCTCCATCCCCCGAAGCTCATAGTCCACCCCGGCGTCGGCCACCCGTGGCAGCAGGCCTCGGGACGCCATGATCAGGTCGATACGCAGCCCGCGCTTGGGCTCGTCCTCGAAGCCGCGGCTGCGGTAGTCGAACCAGCTGAAACGGTCGGCCACCTCAGGGTTGAGGTGGCGGAAGCTGTCCACCAGGCCCCAGTTCTTCAGGCGCGCCATCCATTCCCGTTCTTCGGGCAGGAAGCTGCATTTGCCGGTTTTCAGCCAGCGCTTGGCGTTATCCGGGCCGATGCCAATGTCGCTGTCTTCTGGGGAAATGTTCACGTCACCCATCACCACCAACGGTTGGTCGTTGGTGAACTGGCCTTCCAGCAGGGCTTGCAGGTCTTCGTAGAAGCGCTGCTTGGCCGGGAACTTGGTGGGGTGGTCGCGGCTTTCGCCCTGGGGGAAGTAGCCGTTCATGACGGTGATCGGCGTACCGTTGGCGTCAGCGAAGGTGCCCCAGATGAATCGGCGCTGGGCGTCTTCCTCGTCGGTGGCGAAGCCCTTGTGCAGAGCCAGCGGCGCCTGGCGCGAGAGCAGGGCCACGCCGTAGTGGCCTTTCTGGCCGTGGAAATGCACGTGGTACCCCAGTGCCTCGACTTCCGCCAGCGGGAACTGTTCGTCGCTGACCTTGGTTTCCTGCAGGCCGATGACGTCGGGCTGGTGCTTCTCGATCAGCGCCGCCAGCTGATGAGGCCGGGCGCGCAGGCCGTTGATGTTGAATGAGACGATCTTCATGGAGGCGGCGGTCCTGGGCAAAACGTCGATGCTAACGGATGGGGCAGGTGGGGGCCAGCATAGCGAGGCGTTTGGTGGGGTGCTAACGTCCATTCACGGGGGAACCTTGCGCCACGCCGGCACCCCAATACAACAACGCCCCGCACTCCAGCAGGGCCGTGCTGCAAGGAGTAATGCATGACCGAAATCGTCAGCGAACCCGCCCAGATCGTGTTGTTGGACAGTGGCTACGCCAGCGAAGCCCGTTCGCTGCTCTACCATGCCTACCGCCATGAGCCCACCTTCGCCTACGTGTTCGATGCCCAGCGCCCCGGTTATGAGCAACGGGTACGGGCCACGGTGCGCGAACTGGTCAAGCAGCACTTCCTCCAGGACCTGCCAGGCATTGGCCTGCTGCACCAGGACCGCCTGGTGGGCGTGGCGCTTATCGCGCCGCCGCAACGGCGCCTGGGCATCACCGAAAGCTGGGCCTGGCGCCTGCGCATGCTGCTCAGTACTGGCGTGCGCTGCACCCGCCGCTACCTGGAGTACTACCAGTCGGTGCTCGCGTGCCTGCCCAGCGATGCCGTGCATGTACTGCCGTTGCTGGCCGTTCACCCGGAGTTCCAGGGCCATCATTTCGGTGAGCAATTGCTGACCGCCGTGCATAACTGGTGTGCCGAGGATGAACATTCCCAGGGTGTGGTACTGGACACGGGTAACCCGCGCTACCTGGCTTTCTATGAGCGCCAGGGCTACGAGGAAATTGGCGAGATCGCCGTGGGCCCGGTACGCGAACATGTGTTCTTTCATGCCAACCCGCAACATTTGGTACATATTCCCGCCTAGAATCAATTTCTTACGAGGCCCGCTACCCTCTTAAAATGGCGCTTTACCGTGATAGCATCCGCCCCATGAAGTTTTCAGGACGATTTACCCGCGGTCTGGTATTGCTGTTCACGAGTTTCGCTGCCCATGCGCAGAGCGAGCTGGTGGTGCAGGTCAAGCCAGCCAATTCCGGGCTCAAGGCCAACGTCGAAGGTTACATCGGCAGCCTCGGCGATCGCGACGCCGAGGCCCTTGAGCGGTTCAGCCACGGTGCCGAAGAACAGGCGCTCAAGGCCGCCCAGGCCCTGGGCTACTACCAGGCACACATCGCCAGCCAGGTGAAGGATGGCAAGAACCCGCAACTGGTGCTGAGCATCGAACCGGGCGAGCCCATCCACCTGCGCACTGTCAGTATTCGTGTCGAAGGGCCAGCCAGCCAGTTCAAACTGTTTCGGCTGCCCGACAGCCCCGACCTGCGCACGGGAGCCGTGCTCAACCACGGCCATTACGAAGACGCCAAGCACCTGATCCAGAACCAGGCGTCACGCTACGGCTATTTCAAGGGCCACTTCACCCGCCAGACGCTGGCCGTGGACCCGGTGGCCGGCGTCGCCGATATCGAACTGGTGTACGACAGCGGTCCGCGCTACAGCCTGGGCGCCGTGCACTTCGAGGGTGACACGCCATTCGACGATGACCTGTTGCAGCGCATGGTACCGTTCAAGGCCGGCACCCCGTATGACTCGCAGCTGGTGGCCGAACTCAACCAGGCGTTGCAGTCCAGCGGTTATTTCGAAAGCCTGCGGGTTGACGCTACACCCACCAATGCCCAGGCTCAGGTCATTCCCGTGGAGGTCCAGCTCAAGACCCGCAAGCCCCGCACCGTGGGCATCGGCCCCGGCTATTCCACTGACGTCGGCCCGCGTGTTAAGGCCAACTGGACGCGCCACTGGGTCAATTCCCACGGCGATAGCTACGGGGCCGAGGCGGAAGTATCGGCCCCGCGGCAAAATATCGGGCTGTGGTACGACACCCCGCTGGACCCGCCCCTGACCGACAAACTGCGCTGGGCCGCCGGCTACCAGTACGAGGAAATCGCCGATACCGACAGCCTCAGCAAACTGCTCACGGTAGGCCCCGAGTGGCACAGCAAGCTGCCCAGCGGTTGGCAACGGGTCATTTCCCTCAAGTGGCAGCGCGAGGAGTACCGCCTGGGCAACGACAGCGGCCTGAGCACCTTGTTGATGCCCGGTATCAGCTATTCCTACCTCAAGAGCGACAACAAGGTGGACCCCCACAATGGCTACCGCCTGCAGTTCGATGCCCAGGTGGCCAAGGAGGGACTGGGTTCGGACGCCAATTTGATCCACGGCAACGTGCTGCTCAAGGGGCTCACGACCCTGGGCGAGAACCATCGCCTGCTGGGCCGCGTGCAGTTCGGCGGCAGCGCCACCAATGGCTACCAGTCGATTCCACCGTCGCTGCGCTTTTTCGCCGGTGGCGATCAGAGTGTACGTGGCTACGACTACCAGACCCTGTCTCCGGAAAACTCCGACGGCGACCGGATCGGCGGCCGCTACCTGATGGCGGGCAGCGTCGAGTACCAATACTCCATCGCCGAGAAATGGCGAATCGCCACGTTCGTCGACCAGGGCAATTCGTTCAACAACCTTGAACTGCCCAGCCTAAAGACTGGTGTCGGCGTGGGTATTCGCTGGGTATCGCCGGTAGGCCCGATCCGTGTCGACCTGGCACACGCCCTGGAAGACCCGGGCGGTTTCCGCATTCACTTTTCCATAGGGCCTGAGCTTTGAATCGGCTGTTGAAACGCGGCCTGTCGTGGGCCGGTGGCGGCGTGGTCGCCGTCGTGGGGCTGGCGGTGCTGGGCACCGCGCTGGTGCTGGAAACCACCGCCGGCAGCCGTTGGGTGCTGGCGCGGGTCCCAGGCTTGGTCGTGGACAATTTCCAGGGCCACCTGGGCGGGCACTGGCGCGCCGACCAGGTCACCTGGGAGCAGGGCGGCACGCGCCTGCAATTGCAGACCCCGCTGATGGAGTGGTCACCCTCGTGCCTGCTGCACCTGACCCTGTGCATCGAACGCCTGGAGGTGGAGCAGATCAGCCTGACCCTGCCCCCCAGCGCACCTTCCAGCAGCAGTGAGCCCCTGCAACTGCCGGACCTCAAGCTGCCCATCACCTTGCAACTGGGCGAGGTGTACCTGGGCAGCCTGCAGATCGATGGCAACGAGCAGGTGCAGAAGCTCAAGCTCGCGGCCCAGTGGACCGCCGATGGCTTGCGCATCGACACGCTGCACGCCCAGCGCGACGACCTCAGCCTGGACCTCAGCGGAACCGTGGTGCCTGGCGGGCGTTGGCCGTTGAAGGCCCAGGCTCAGGTGCAATTGCCAAAGATCGGCGAGCAGCCCTGGCAGTTGGCCCTGGACATCGACGGCGACCTGCTTGATACCCTCAGGCTTCAGGGCCAGAGCAGCGGTTACCTTCCGGCTACCGTGGACGGCGAACTGCAACCGTTGGCCGATAACCTGCCCGCGCAGTTGCACATCGTGTCCCCGGCATTCAAGGCGGCGCCCAGCTTGCCGGATACCCTGCAGCTCAACCAGGTGGACCTGCGGGCCAAAGGTGACCTCAAGGCGGGCTACCAGATCGTCGGCAAGGCGCAAGTACCGGCCGAGGGGCAGCCCATGGATCTGGCGCTCACCGGCGTTGCCGACGCCAAGGGTGCCCAGGTGCAGGGCCTGCAACTGGGTGCCAGCGACCAGCAGCGGGTCAGACTTACCGGCAAGGTTGGCTGGCAAGAGGGTTTGAGTGCCGAGGCCAAGCTCGATTGGCTGGATTTCCCCTGGCACACCCTCTACCCGGAAATCGCCGAGCCCCAGGTGGCTGTCCACCGATTGACCACCGAGGTGTCGTACCACAACGGCAATTACATCGGCTATTTCAATGGCGACTTCACCGGCCCGGCCGGGCCTTTCAGCCTGATCAGCCCGTTTGCCGGCGACCTGGGCCATGTGTTCCTGCCCCAGCTTGAAGTGGCGGCGGGGAAGGGCAAGGCCACCGGCAGCCTGAAATTGCAGTTTGCCGATGCCGTGCGCTGGGACGCGTCGCTTGACCTGAGCAACCTGGACCCCGCGTTCTGGGTAGCGCAACTGCCAGGCAACCTGGCCGGGCCCTTGCGCAGCAAAGGTGAACTGGCCAACGGCGTGCTGCGCCTGGACGCCGACCTTGACCTCAAGGGCCGCTTGCGCGGTCAGCCTGCGGTGCTGCAGGTCAAGGCCCAGGGTGCCGACCAGCAATGGACGTTGGCCAACCTCGATATTCGCCTGGGCGACAACCATATCAATGGCAGCGGCAGCCTGGACCAGCGCCTGGCCGGGCGTATCGACCTTGACTTGCCACGCCTGGGCCAGCTGTGGCCGCAATTGCAGGGCCAGGTCAAGGGCCGGCTCGACGCCGCCGGCACCCTGCAGGCGCCCCAGGGTGATCTCAACCTTCAAGGCCAGGGCCTGGCCCTGGACGATAACCGGCTGCAGAGTCTCAAGCTCACCGCCACCCTGGACAAGGCCCAGCGCGCGGACCTGAGCCTGGAAGCGGCGAACATTCGCGCCGGGGACACGACGCTGGGTACCCTCACCGCCAAAGGTGCCGGCGACCTGCGCAAGCAGCAACTGCAACTGAACCTGAAAGGGCCGCAACTGGTGCTGGCCCTCGGCCTCGACGGCAGCCTCGACAAAGGCAACTGGCGCGGCCGCCTGGCCAGCGCCGACGTTCAGGCTGGCGGCCAGGACTGGCGCCTGAACACCCCGGCCAAGCTGGAGCGTCTGGCCAACGGTACCCTGAACCTGGGCGCCCATTGCTTTCAGTCGGGCAATGCCAGCCTGTGTGGTGATGACCAGCGGCTGATGCCGGAACCGAAGATTCGCTACCACCTCAAGCAGTTCCCGCTGCAGAGCCTGGCCCAGTGGCTGCCCAGGGATTTCGCCTGGCAGGGCCTGCTCAACGCCGACCTGCAGCTGGACCTTCCTGCCAGCGGGCCCAAGGGCCAGGTGGTGGTGGACGCCAGTGGCGGCACCTTGCGCCTGAAAGAGAAGGGCCAGTGGCTGGACTTCCCCTATCAGACCCTGCGCCTGACCAGTAGCCTGGCGCCACGCCGCATCGACACCCAACTGCAGTTCCAGGGCGAGCGCCTGGGGCAGTTGCAGGTCAACGCCCGAATCGACCCGCTGGCCCGCAACAAGCCATTGTCGGGGGATTTTCGCTTGCAAGGCCTGGACCTGGGCATTGGCCGACCATTCGCGCCCATGGTGGAAAAACTCGCCGGTCACCTGGACGGCAGCGGCCAGTTGGCCGGCACCCTGGTGGCGCCGCAGGTCAACGGCAACTTGACGTTGAGCAACGGTGAGGTGGCAGGCGCGCAACTGCCGGTCAGCCTGGAGGCATTGCAGGTACAGGCACGCATCGAAGGTGAAAGCCTGGCCCTGCAGGGCAACTGGAAGAGTGGCAAGGCCGGGCAGGGTAGCCTGGGTGGTCATGTGCAGTGGGGCCAGGCCCTGGCCGCCGATATCACCCTGAAGGGCGATCGCCTGCCGGTAACGGTCGAACCTTATGCCGAACTCGAGGCCGCCCCCGACCTGCATGTCCAGTTGGCCAATGACCGGCTGGCAGTGACCGGCAAGGTGCTGATCCCCAGCGGGGCGATCACCGTGCGGGAGTTGCCGCCATCGACAGTCAAACTCTCCGATGACACGGTCATCGTGGGCCACCAGGCGCCGCCCGCCCAGGCGCCGATGGCGATGGCCATGGACATCAATGTCGAGGTGGGCCAGGACAAGCTGACCTTCAATGGCTTCGGCCTGACCGCCAACCTGGCCGGGCACGTGCACATCGGTGACAACCTGGACACCCGCGGCGAGCTGAACCTCAACGATGGCCGTTACCGTGCCTATGGCCAGCGCCTGACCATCCGCCGCGCGCGGTTGCTGTTCGCCGGGCCGATCGACCAGCCCTACCTGGACATCGAAGCCATTCGCCAGACCGATGATGTGATCGCGGGGATTCGCCTGAGCGGCAGTGCCGAACAGCCCACCACGGAGGTCTTCTCGGAACCCACCATGAGCCAGGAACAGGCGCTGTCCTACCTGGTGCTGGGCCGACCGCTGAGCACCACCGGCGAGGACAACAACATGCTGGCGCAGGCCGCACTGGGCTTGGGGCTGGCGGGTAGCTCAGGGGTGACGGAAAGCCTGGCCAAGGACCTTGGCATCAAGGACTTCCAGCTTGATACCCAAGGCAGTGGCAATACCACCAGCGTGGTGGCCAGCGGTAACTTGTCGGAGAAGCTCAGCCTGCGCTACGGCGTGGGGGTGTTCGAACCCGCCAACACCATCGCCTTGCGCTACAAGCTGAGCAAGAAGGTGTATGTGGAGGTGGCCAGCGGTGTGGCCAGCTCCCTGGACATATTCTACAAGCGCGATTTCTGACCGGCGGGGCAGCGCCCGCCTTCCCGATACCGGCAACCTTGCTCAGGCGTCATGGGCCAGGTTCTCCTGGCGCCGGATGTTGCCGATCTGGCGCAGGCTCAGGCCGTATTTGTCGGCCAGTTCACTGCGCGAGCTGCCGTTGGAGCTTTCCTGGTGAATCTGCCGGTTGCGCAATTGCCGGCAGAAATGATCTGCCTTGGGAATTTCCAGCGCCAGGCCCGCGAATCGCTCGATCAACCGTGCCAGTGCCTCGGGTGGCAGGTTTTTCGCCAGTGCCGTGCGTTGGGGGTGCTTGGGGATGTACTTGGGGCGACCACCGTACAGGCAGGTGAGGCGATAGGCATGCTCCACGCCGACACACTCGATCAGGCGTTGCAGCGAATGTGGCAGTTGGCTGATGTCGACTTGCTTGAGGTCATTGATATCCATGTTGACGTCCTTGTGATGGAGATAGGGTTGGCGTCGTACCTGACCGTTGCCCGGTACTGAGGCAGATTCTATGTGGTATTTCCCGGCGCCACAGGCGGCAACGGTGATAGGGGGAGTAGGAAAATGGGCGTTGTTTTGTAGTGGGAATCGCCTGTGCGGCGCTGCAGGCCGCAAAACCTGCAAGAGTGGCTGATGGCTACTAGGCCATGGGTAGGGGGAGATGAGTAGGCGAACCGATGGGGCAATGGATAGTTACGCCCCTTTGGCAGGGATTACTTTTATGGCGTGCGCCCTTGCAGCGCTCATGAAAAAGCGAGCCCGAGGGCTCGCTTCCGAAATCAGCGTCCTTGCATGAAGCCGGGGCCGCCGCCGTGGCCGCCACCGAAACCGCCGCCACCGCCACCGCCACCGCCGTGGCCACCACCACCCCCGCCTGGTGGCATGAACATCCAGCAACCGCTCAGCGAGACGGTCATGAGAAGGGGAATCAGCAGAGTGATTCGACGAAGCATGGGTAAATCCTCATAAGTGAAGCACCCGTCCACAAAGCAGGATGGGCACTGTACTATGAGACTCTGAAAACCCCGGCGCATCCCCGCGATCGGGTATGTGCTTGGTGTGCCGCAGGACACCGAACCGATACAAATGAACCAGGACAGCCCCATGACCCAGAAGCAACGCCTTATCTATTCCGTGATCATTTCCCTTGTCGTACTGGCCATCATGCTGGGCCTGTCATGGATGCAGAAGGGCGGCATGCTCGGCGAGAAGCCGTTCCAGTACATCGCCATCGGCGTGGCGGTGGTGGTCGTCGTGCTCAATGGCATCATGCGCCGCAAGGTCAAGCCGTAGGCAGGCAGCGGCCACGGGGCCGCTGCTGCAAAACCGTGTAGCAGTGGCCGCCAGGCCGCGTGGCGTCCAGTGGTTCAGGACAGCCGGTAGGGGTGCAGCATTGCCAGCGCCTGCTGGCTAAGGGAATAGGTCTTGTCTGCCTGCAGCTCGATCACGCCTTCGCTGCACAGGCGCTTGAGCACTTCGCGCACGCTGAGAAACGACAGCGGAATGTCCAGCTCCTGCAAATGGGTGTGCACCGTGCGCACCCCGGCGCTGCGCCCAGCGTGCTCGGCCTCCAGCAAGGTGTCGATGACCTTGAGGCGGATGAGGCTGGTGCGCAGGCCAAAACTCTTGAGCAGCACCTTGATCTGGCTGTTGGCGCAACGTTCACCGCGCGGTGGCGCCTCGGGCCGCGTGCTGGCGGTACCTTGGGGCGATGAAGGCATTGACGAGTCATGCATGTAAAAACTCCTGTCGCAGAGCTGGTCCTGGATTTTTTTTCGTCGCTCATAGGTATAGGACGAACGGACCATCACAATCTTGAACCCCCGGCTGTGGAAAATTCGTGATTTTCCCGTGAAGGGGCCAGAAGCGCCCGCCCCGGTCGTCGGTCGGGACGGGCGTTTGCTCAGCCTGCGGGGGCTTCGAACCGTTCACGGCCCAGCAGGGTGACCAGCAGGGCTATCGAGTCGGCGTTGGCCAGAATGATGTTGGTGCGAACTTCGGGGTCGGTCAGGAAAATGTCGCGTGCGGTGTCCAGCCGCTTGGTCTTGCTCAGGCTCAGCACTTTTTTCAGAGCACTGGGCTCATCTTTGCCAAGATCACGAACCATCGATGTAGCCGGGTCGGCAACGGTGAACAGCTGACTGCGCGGCGTGATATGGGACAGACCGTCGCGGGCCGCCACCAGGGCGCTGACGGTGGCCCGGTCAGCGGCATTGCGGTTGTAGTACACATCTTCGAACGGCCGGAACGCGCCCACGTAGGCGATATCGCTGGCGTTGTTGGCGATGTGCGCCAGTTCGTGAATGAGGGTGCAGGCCTGATAGTGGCTATACAGGTTGAAGCCTTTGCTTGGGTCCACCTGCTTGATCAGGTTGGCGTCGATGTTGAAGAAGGTTTCGGTAAGGTAGATGTCGTGCTGAGGATCATCAGGGAACGTCAGCGCCAAGGTTTCGGTATGGGTAGGCGCATTGCGACCTATCACGAATCGCATCGAGGTTTCGGGTGCCAGCGAGGGGTCCAGCAGCTCGGTAATGATCTGCTCCAGCTGCGTGCGCAGTTTGTGCAGCAAGGTCGTGGAGCTGGATGGCACGCCGAAGAATTCCCGAATCAGGCTTTCCGTCCGCGCGGGCAAGGGCTGCCACTGCTGTTTGGCATTGAGGTTTTCCAGGGCATTGCTCAGGTACGTATGGGCCTGCCGATGCGCCTCTTCGATCATGCTGGCATGCAGCGTGTCCTTGGCGCGAATACTCGGCATGCCACGAGCGTCGACGGTGAGGATGCCCGCCAGGTCGGATTCGATGAAAACCAGTTCTGCTTCCCTTGTGGTACTGCCCCCAATGCGCAGGTTTTCGCCGCCGCTGAGCTGCCATTCAAGTCTGTCGCTCCAATGAATGCGCGGCCCCTTGCGTTCGCCCTCGATGATGCGCCACGCGCCCTCGAAAGGCTCTACCTCGTAGACGCGGCCGTGCATGATCGCAAAGCGGCGCTCATCCTTGCGGAACAGGTGGCGCGCAGGGTCCTTGGTCATGCTGCGCAGCTCCAGGCCTGGCACTTCGTAGCTCACCAGGTGCAGGGAAACTTCGCTCTCCCTGGCACCGGGTACCCCAGTGCGTTGCGGTTCGCCCCGCCAGCGCGCGGACACGGGCTGACCCGCGGCGGGCAAATGCTCAGCCGATCGCGCGCCCAGCAGCAGGAACAGGCTGGCCGACAGCCGTGCCAGCGCTTCGCCCCACCGATGGCCAGCGGCAGCGCTCAGGGACGATACCAGCCAGTCCTTGGATTGCCACAGGTTGACCAGGGTGGTCAGCGCCTTGGGTAAAAACAGCGCGCCCAGTTCGGTGCCCAGGGTCAACAACTGGACAAAGGCACGGCGGTCGGCCTCCGATGTCGTCACCATATGGTCCTTGGCCAGTAGCTGCATCAGCGCGATCACATCGTCGAACAGATAGTGCAGGACGTTTCCCTGCTCGGCGGGCGCCTGAAACGTGACGGCCAACGGTCGTACCAGGGGAATGTCGAAGGGCGAACCGCCCAGTATCGGGAAGTGCGGGTTGACGAATCCCCCGTTGCGGTACCGGCTGCGTGCCTCCTCGGGCAGCCGTGCAATGATCTGTGCCTGCAGGCTGTCACTGGCCAGTACCTGTTCCAGCAAGTCGGCCCGGTGCTTGAACGCCTGAAAGGTTAAATTCGGTGCGTTGACCGTGTACAGCACCAAGGGGCCCTGATCCATGTCGGCCGGGCCGATCAGGTGCATGCCGGCGGCGACGTCCGGTTGCGCCTCTTCACTACCCAGCAATTGCAAGGGGCGAATGACCACTTGCGTCCCATGGGTTTGCAGCCGGGCCAACGCATCGGGCATCTCCACAACCGTGCGCACGAACGCACAGGCTTCCGGGCTCAGCGAGCCCTCGAGCTGCTGCTGGAAGGCCACTTGCGCCAATTGTGGCGCGCAGACACTGCCGAAGCGTTCCCGTCGCTCGGTATATTGCGGATCCATGCGACTGAAGTGTTCGGTCAAATACGCCTGGTACTGAGTGGCGATGTCCAGCTCCCTGATCATGCCCCGGATATCGTCGGCACGCAGGGCCGCCGGTACCGCGCTGCCATCCGACATGGTCAGGCTCAGCACGGGTGTCTGCACGGTGGTCAGTTGGTCCACCGCGCAACGGGTCAGGGTCTCGTTGACATTGACGGTCAGCGCGGGGATGGGGAGGTTGTCGCCTGTGGGAGGCACGGCGGGGGTATGCTGGGTGAGGGTGACCATAATGTGGTCAGGGTCTGGCGTGTTGACCGGGATCAGCGTCTGCAGGCGCGCTTGCAGCTTGGCCTTGGCAAACCGGTGCAGGTCCTGAAGCCCGAACAAATAGTCATTGGACGGCTGCTCGGCGGCGAGGGAGCGTCGCAGCAACGTCATGTACTCGGCCAACTGAGCAGGGGCCGACTTAGCCAACCACGTCGGCAGGGTCTCTTCCAGATGCCTGACCTGCAAGGATATATTCAGCCCGCGCATGCCCCAGCGCAGCGTATCGTAGCGGCTGGCGTAATCCACCAGGCGCTGGAACAGGGTGCCGGAAAAATGGCAACGTACCGCCAGTTTACGCGCTTCGTCGGCGCACAGTTGTTGCCGCTGCAGCTCGATGCGCTGGGTTTCCTCCAGCCAGTGCCCTTCGATGCGCCACGGTTTGCAGGTCAACACAGGCGGGTATTCGAGGGCCAATTGCTGCAGCAGCACCCGGTCGCTGGGCGGCAGCAGCGCCAGCCAGGGTTCGCGGCGCGCCGGCGAAATCAGATTGCTCACGACCCAGTGGGTCAGGCTGGCGAGGTTGGGAAATACCTGCAGGCCGTACAGGGTGGACCACAACAGCACCTTGCCATTTGGCTGGTTGGCGGCGTGCACGACGATCACGTTGCTGAGCCGTGCGGCGGCGCGGTTTTTGACGATCTTCACGGTCAGGCCATGGACCACGGCGTGGGCCGGGCCCTGACTGTAGCGTTGACGCGCCACGGGCATGTTCAGCACTTGCTTTAGCTTGGCGAGCAGTGTGGCGTCGAGCACCGAACTCTTCTGCTCCAGCGTCCATTCCAGACGCAGGGCACGGTCCTGGATGTCGACGATGGCGGGCTGCGGGGCCTGCCACTGGCTGGCGCTGCGCCAACCGCTCTGGCTTTCCAGCATGCGTCGGTGATGGGCCAACAGCCTCGGGGCGGCGTCGCTCAGTACGGTCGTCAGCACGCTCCAGGGCAGGCCATGAAACGTGACGCCGTCCTTGTCCACCACCCGCGACCTGTCATCCGTTAGCGCGCCCATGGGCAGGCTCAGCCATTCGGGCAGTAACTGGCCCAGGGAGACCTTGCGCTCGAATGTCTCTAGGTTCGGTTGGGTGGCGGCGAGGGACACGTACACGGAATTGGCGTCCAGGTGTGGCTCGAAGACGACCAGCGATGGGTTGAGCAAGGTGTGCACGCAGGTGTTCAGGCCGGGCTGACGCTGATGCACGGCTTCCAGTTCCCGGCCCAGTACTTCGGCTTGCCGTAGTGCCTGCGCAGTGCTGGAGTTGTCGGAGGAATTCGGCGAGGGTGGCGGGATCTGCGTTGGGTGATTGTTCCAGCGCTGTTGCTGGCCACATTTGCGCAGGCGGATATCGAGGTTAGCGCGGATATCCAGCGCCTGGTCGACCTTCACGATTGCTGTTGCCGCACTGGCAGTAGGCGGGTGCGCCAGCCCATGGGCGAGGTTGAGCGCCTGCAGGGTTTGAATGGCCTTTGCGCAACTCAGGAACGGCGTGCTGCCCACTGGCAGGGTGACCAGGGTAGGGGTCGACAGCTCGCTCCAGCGCGCCTGGTCGCCGAGGGCGATGGCCGGTGATACGTTGCCAACTGCCTGCAACTGCTGCCACAAGGCCTCTTCGTTGAAGAACCGCTGGAGGTGGCCGTTGCCGTCGTACACAAAACGATCTGGCCAGGTCGGGTGAGTAATCAGCAGGCAGCCGTGGACAGCAATGCTCACGGTGTCGGGACCCTCACCGCCCACCAGGGTCAGGGAGCAGGCGTACTGGCCTTTGCCCGGTACCTGTTCGACCGCCTCACGCACCCAGTCGAAATGCGCCTGGGTGATGATTTCGTTGGCCCGTGCCTGCAGCAGGCTCTGGTAGAACCCTTCTTCCAGCACCCGTGCCACGGTTGGCGCCTGCCCTTGCCAGTGGCGTTCCAGCGCTTGCCGGTAGCCAGGCGCCAGGGCGGTCAGGCTCTCCTGCATGAGGGTGGTCATGGCAGTCAGGACCTCGCCCTCCAGTGGCCTGCCGTCCAGGTCCAGCCAGTGGTACTCGTGGCCGCCGGGCAAGGGTTCGGCGGCAAATTGCTGAACAATGGTGCGGGTCAGGTTCTGGGCGTGGTGGACCGTTTCGGTGTCCTGATCGCGTACCTGAATCCAGTGGTGGTCCGCCATGGCGGGCTTGTGGGGAAACAGGGGCGCCAGGCGCTCGGTGACCTCGGCACTCAAGCGCTGTTGCAGGTTGGGTACCCGGTCCAGCCAGTCACTGGCCTGGGTGAGGGTCAGGGCCCGCTGCCGCACGTAACGCTGTGTGGTCTGTTCGAATACCTGCGCAGGTTCGACCAGTGTGAGTTCAAAGTCAGGGACGTCGTTGCCCGTCAGCCCGCTCAAACGGTTGAGGCTGTCATGCAGGGCCACACGGTCGGCGAAGCGTTGCAGGCCGTCGAGTACTGTCCACAGAAACACCTGGCGGCTGTCCTGGTCGCTGTGGCTGAGCACCAGGGCGGTAGCCAGCCGCGGGCACAAAGCTGTGCCGTTGGACAGGCTGGGAATATCCACGCGCAGGCCACTGGTGGTCGATTGCAGCTCGCACAGCCATACGTAATCGTTGGGCGTGATGGCCCTGGCCTGCAGGGCGGTGAGCGCATCCTGGCGGTAACGCAGTTCGAGGTTCTTGGGCAGGAAAAACGGCAGTGCTCTGGTGTGCATGGTAATAGCTCCCGGTGATTGGTCCGGGCAAGGTAGCCACCGTCACAGCCCCGCCGGTGTTAGCCAGTTAGTGCCTTGGGCCTCGGTGCCCAGGGTATTGACAGGGCAGGGGCGGGAAGCGGTAAATCGGGCGGCTTGCCTTTTGATGCCAGGAGCGATGCATGTCTGATACCGCGGGTAGTACTAGCCCCACCGAACGGGTGCCTTTCGAGGCGCTGGTGGCCCTGTTGCAACGCATCTTCACGCGCCATGGCGTGGCGCCCGAGGTGGCCCGGGTGCTGGCGCACAACTGTGCTACCGCCCAGCGCGATGGCGCGCACAGCCATGGCGTGTTCCGCGTGCCGGGGTACTTGTCGTCACTGGCCAGTGGCTGGGTGGATGGCACCGCGGTGCCGCGGGTAGAAGACGTGGCCAGTGGCTTCGTGCGGGTCGATGCAGGGGGCGGCTTTGCCCAGCCGGCGTTGGCGGCGGCGCGCCCGTTGCTGGTGGAAAAGGCACGGGCGGCGGGTATCGCAGTGCTGGCCATCCGTAACTCGCATCACTTCGCGGCGCTGTGGCCAGACGTCGAGCCCTTTGCCCAGGAAGGGCTGGTGGCCCTGAGCGTGGTCAACAGCATGACCTGCGTGGTGCCCCATGGCGGACAAAAACCGTTGTTTGGCACCAACCCCATCGCCTTCGCGGCGCCGTGCGAAGGCAGTGCTCCCATTGTCTTCGACATGGCCACCAGCGCCCTGGCCCACGGTGACGTGCAGATAGCCGCGCGCGAGGGCCATCGCGTGCCGCCGGGCAGTGGCGTGGACCGTGAAGGGCAGCCTACCACCGACCCTGCCGCCATTCTCGAAGGCGGGGCCTTGCTGCCTTTCGGCGGGCACAAGGGTTCGGCCTTGTCGATGATGGTCGAATTGCTGGCCGCGGCTCTCACCGGTGGCAACTTTTCCTTCGGATTCGACTGGAGCGGGCACCCTGGGGCGAAGACGCCATGGACCGGCCAGTTGCTTATCGTGATAGACCCCGACAAAGGCCAGGGTAGCGCCTTCGCTTCCCGCAGCCGCGAGCTGGTAGAGCGTATGCAGGACGTCGGCGTGACCCGGCTGTCGGGCGAACGGCGTTACCGCGAGCGGGCGCTAGCGCAGGTAGAGGGGGTGCTGGTAGGGCGTGAAGAGCTGACGCGGCTGCAAGGTTTGGCCGGGGAGGCCTAGCGGCCGTGGCCGCGTCGGCGGTGAATGCGGTGTGCCTGATGTTGCATGGCGCGCACGGCAGGTGTTGAGCCGGTGCGCGCAGAAGCGGGGGCCATAAAGCCCCCGAAGCGCGGTTCAATCAGGAACGACGTCCCAGCAGCAACCCGACCACCAGGCCGAACCCGGCCGAAATGGCCACGGTCTGCCAAGGGTGACCACCAATGTAGTCCTGGGTGGCTTCGACCACCGGTTGCGCGCGTTCACGGGCGCCGGTGACGGATTCACGTGCCTGCTTGAGCTTCAGGCTGACCTGCTCGCGCCAGGTTTCTGCTTCGTCGCCGACCAGTTCGGCGCCATTCTTGAGCAGGGCTTCGGACTCTTCGATCAGTGCCTGAAGCTCACTGAACGCCTGATCCTTGATCTGATCGGCGGCTTGCGCGGCTGTTTTACGGGCCATGTGCGGTGCTCCTGATAGTTGATGACAGTGAACAATGGATTGCGCCCTGCGCTGAAAGTTGCAGTGGGCTTTGGTCGGTGGCCTACAGGTGAGTGGGCGCTACAGTGTAAGATGTCAGCCATTTTCACCCGGTAGGAACCCCTGATGAGCTTCAATCTGGCCAACAAGCCCCTCGCCGAGCGGGCGCTGATCGAGGACGAAAAGTCCCGCCTGTTCGACCTGTGGCAATCGAACCTGGGCAAGGCCAAGGCCGATGCCGCGCGCCTGATCAGCGAAAAGTCCAAGCGCAAGGGCAAGTGGGCGGAGTGGGTGCGCGGGGAATTGGACGGTATGTCGCCGCCTGAATACGCCAACATGGTGCGGGCCGAGGTCAACCGGCTAATGGCCGCCAACAAGTAAACCCACGCCCACGCAGGCATTGATGGCCTCGCGCACCCGCAGGTGCGCCGGGTCGGCGTGGGCATGGGTGCGCCAGCCCATCTCGATAGGGTAGCGCGGCAAGTCCAGAGGGCACGGCAGGGCCATCAAACCCGTGACCTCGGCAATGCGCCGTGCCGCATGGGCCGGCGCGGTGGCGATGGCTCGCGAGCCCGTGAGCAGGTAGGGCAGGGCGGCGAAGTGGGTCGTGGACGCCCGTACCTGACGGCTATGGCCCTGGCTGGCCAGGGCCTCGTCAATGATGCCGATGAAGCCTCCTGATGAAATCAGTACCTGGTCCCGTTCGATGAACTCCTCGAGGCTCAACCGTGCCTGCCCTGGCGCCAGGCTGGCGGGGTCCAGCAGGCTCAGGTAATGGCCTTCGCCCAGCACCTGGCGGGTCAGCATGCGCTCGTTGAAGCCGCCAGCGGTCAGCGCCAGGTCGATGTCGCGGTCGCCCAACGCCTGGGCGACCACATGGGTGTGGGTCTGCCGGAAGATCAGCCGCAGGCCGGGAGCGCGTTGCTCAACGGCGTCGATCAACGCGCGCCCGAAGGCTATCTCGAAATCGTCCGACAGCCCCAGGCTGACAGCCCGGCCGCTGTAATCGCTGGCCTGCGGGTCGAGCAACGACAGGCTCTGCCGGCACTTGGTCAGTGCTTCGCTGATGAGCGGTTTCAGCTGGTTGGCCCGCAGGGTAGGCGCCAGGCCACGGCCTGTGCGTGCGAACAGCGGGTCGCCATACACCTCGCGCAACCGGCGCAGGGCGGCGCTTACCGCCGACTGGGTCACCCCCAGCCGCACGGCGGCGCGGCTGGCGCTGCCTTCGTCGTGCAAGGCTTCGAAGACTTTCAGCAGGTTGAGGTCAACGTCGATGATATTCATTGGGCTCATGTCGGCGTGTTGGATCGCGGGCTGAGTTCATGATTGGCCACGCGCCGACAATCTGCAATGGCCGTTGTTCCCCCCTCCAGGGCGCCAGAAAATCAGCGAAAAGACGCGCTTCGTTGTCGGTGATCAATGGGAACACTTTGATCTGACTGAAATTTTTCACGCTGATGGGATCCTGGCAAATGCTGGCCCAATGGAATATTTCACTGAATCAACGATCAACTGTCATTAAACCGAAATATTCAAAGCATTAAATCGTCATGGCCAAACCCAGTGGGTAGGACCCACTCAAACCAATTTGCCGAGGTGTTGCCGTGACGCTGCTGAATAAAACTCGTCTGTCGCTCTTGCTGGCCTCTCTGTGCCTGACTGGCCTGGCCCAGGCGACCGATGTCACCGGAGCGGGCTCCAGCTTTGTATACCCGGTGCTTTCCAAGTGGTCCCAGGACTACAGCAAGGCGAAAGACAACCGCATCAACTACCAGTCCATCGGCTCGGGCGGCGGCATCGCTCAGATCAAGGCAGCCACCGTTGACTTCGGTGCATCGGACGCCCCGCTCAGCGCTGAAGACCTGAAAGCTTCGGGCCTGGGCCAGTTCCCCAGCGTCATCGGCGGTATCGTTCCTGTGTTCAACGTCGAAGGCGTTGAAGCCGGCAAGTTGAAGCTGGAAGGCCAGGCGCTGGCTGACATCTTCCAGGGCAAGATCACCAAGTGGAACGACAAGGCCATCGTCGCCCTGAACCCAGGCATCAAGCTGCCTGACGCCGCGATCACCGTGGTGCACCGTTCGGACGGCTCGGGTACGTCGTTCAACTTCACCAACTACCTGTCCAAGGTCAGCCCGGCCTGGGCCGACCAGCTCAAGTTTGGCACCACCGTGGCCTGGCCAGTGGGTGTGGGTGGCAAGGGTAACGAAGGTGTGGCGGCTTACGTGAAGCAGATCAAGGGTTCGATCGGTTACGTGGAATACGCTTACGCCCTGCAGAACAAAATGAACACTGCTCAGTTGAAGAACGCCGCCGGCAAGTTCGTCGAGCCTAACGCCAAGGCCTTCCAGGCTGCCGCGGACACCGCCGACTGGGCCAGCGCCCAGGACTTCAACCTGATCATGACCAACGCCCCGGGCGACAACGCGTGGCCGATCACCGCCACCACCTGGATCATCATGTACAAGCAGTCCAAGAACGCCGAGCAGAGCAAGGCTGCCTTTGACTTCTTCAAATGGTCCCTGGAAAACGGCCAGCAACAGGCCGCCGCCCTGGACTACGTAGCACTGCCAGGCTCCCTGGTGCAGAAGATCGAAGGCTACTGGAAATCCGATTTCGCCCATTGATGTGAAGTGAACCGGCGCGCCCTCGTCGGACCCTGAACGGTTCGACGGGGGCGTCTGCCTTGCGAGTGGATTGCCATGACAGATAACACCCAATACATGACTTCAACCAGCACGACAACGGACGCCAGCGAAGCCCGCGCGGCCCGCGACCACCGCCACGACATGTGGTTCAGGCGCACCATGATGGGCGCCGGCATGCTGGTGCTGGTGCTGCTGCTGAGCATTGCCGGCTCTACCCTGTGGGGCGGCAGCGAAGCGTTTCGTACCTTTGGTTTCGGCTTCCTGACCAGTACCCAGTGGGACGTGGTCAATGGCCAGTTCGGCGCCGTGGTGCCTATTTTCGGTACCCTGGTGACCTCGCTTCTGGCGTTGCTGATCGCCGTTCCGGTGAGTTTCGGCATCGCCATTTTTCTTACCGAAGTAGCCCCCATGTGGCTGCGCATGCCCATTGCCTCGGCCATCGAGCTGCTGGCCGGTATTCCGTCGATCATCTACGGCATGTGGGGCCTGTTCGTCTTCGGCCCGTTCATGGCCGCGCACATGGCGCCGTGGATCAACGACCACCTGGGCGCGCTGCCGCTGGTGGGCGCATTGTTCCAGGGGCCACCTCTGGGCATCGGCATGCTCACCGCAGGTATCGTCCTGGCGATCATGATCACGCCCTTCATCACCTCGGTGATGCATGAGGTGTTCCGCAGCGTACCCACCACCCTGAAAGAATCGGCGTATGCCCTGGGCAATACCACCTGGGAGGTGGTCTGGGACATCGTGCTGCCCTACACCCGTTCGGCCGTAGTGGGCGGCATTTTCCTGGGGCTGGGCCGCGCACTGGGGGAAACCATGGCGGTGACCTTCGTGCTGGGCAACGCCCATCAGTTCTCCGCTTCCTTGCTGATGCCCAGCAGCTCGATCGCCTCGGTGATCGCCAACGAGTTCAGCGAGGCCTACACCGACCTGCACCGTTCGGCGCTGATCGCCCTGGGTTTCCTGCTGTTTGTCGTCACTTTCGTGGTGCTGGCTGCCGCCCGCCTGATGTTGATGCGCCTGTCGCGTAAAGAGGGACTATGAACGACCACGAGCGTCTGTACCGCGTTCGCCGCCTGAAAAACCGCATTGCCATGGCGCTCAGTTGCGGCGCCACGCTCTTCGGCCTGTTGTGGCTGGTGTGGATTCTGATCACCACCCTCATCAACGGTTTCAAGGCCCTGAACCTGGCCCTGTTCACCCAGATGACGCCGCCACCGGGCACCGAAGGTGGCCTGGCCAACGCCTTCTACGGCAGCGCCCTGATGTCGGTGCTGGCCCTGCTGATCGGCACGCCCATTGGCCTGGCGGCCGGTATCTGGCTGGCCGAGTTCGCCCGCCACTCCAAGTTGGGCAACACCGTGCGCTTCATCAACGACATTCTGTTGTCGGCACCTTCCATCGTATTGGGCCTGTTCATTTACACCGCGGTGATTCTGCCGCTCAACCACCTGACCAACCACCAGGTCGGCTTTTCGGCGTTCGCCGGCGCCCTGGCCCTGGCCTTGCTGGTGATTCCGGTAGTGGTGCGCACCACCGATGAAATGCTCCAGCTGCAACCGTCCACCATGCGCGAAGCCGCGCTGGCCCTGGGTGTGCCGCAGTGGAAACTGACCCTGCAGATCGTGTTGCGCGCGGCCAAGGCCGGCGTGGTGACCGGTGTGCTGCTGGCCTTGGCGCGCATCACCGGCGAAACCGCGCCGCTGCTGTTCACCGCCTTCGGCAACCAGTTCTGGAGCAGCAACCTGCTCAAGCCGATCGCCAGCGTGCCGGTGGTGATCTTCCAGTACGCCATGAGCCCGTTCGACGACTGGCACGCCATCGCCTGGGCCGGCGCCCTGGTGCTGACCCTCTTCGTGCTGTGTCTGAGCCTGCTTTCCCGATTGATCCTTTTGCGCAATAGGTCTCACTGATGACAAGTCTTGCCCAGGAACGCACCAAAATCCGTGTGCGCAACCTTGAATTTTTCTATGACCAGCAGCGCTCGCTGAAATCCATCGACATGGACATCCCCGAAAAGCGCGTGACGGCCATCATCGGCCCGTCCGGCTGCGGCAAGTCCACGCTGCTGCGGGTGTTCAACCGCATTTATGCCATGTACCCGAAGCAGGAGGCCAAGGGCGAAGTGCTGCTCAACGGCGAGAACATCCTGGCGCCCAGCTACTCCATGAACCGCCTGCGCAGCCATGTGGGCATGGTGTTCCAGAAGCCGGTGCCGTTCCCGATGTCGATCTACGACAACATTGCCTACGCGGTGCGCCACCACGAAAAGCTCGGCCGCCGGGAAATGGATGACCGCGTCGAACAGGCCCTGCATGGCGCCGCGCTGTGGGGTGAAGTGAAAGACAAGCTCAAGCAGAGCGCCCAGAGCCTGTCCGGTGGCCAGCAGCAGCGTCTGTGCATCGCGCGCACCATCGCGCTCAAGCCCCAGGTGCTGTTGCTGGACGAACCGACCTCGGCGCTGGACCCGATCTCCACCGGGCGCATCGAGCAGTTGATCACTGAGCTCAAAGAGCAGTTCACCGTGATCATCGTGACCCACAACATGCAACAGGCCGCGCGCTGCTCGGACTACACGGCGTTCATGTTCATGGGCGAGCTGATCGAGCACGGCGACACCGACACGCTGTTCACCAACCCGGCCAAGAGCCAGACCGAGGACTACATCACCGGTCGTTTCGGCTGATACCCGACCTTGCGGGCGCTGGCCAGCCAGCGCCTGCAGATGGGGTCATGCCCGCACGATCAGGCGATGCACGCGCTTTCCCGACGAAACGCTCACGGTCTCGTCATCCAGCAACACCTCTACACTCCCCAGCGCTTCGCGCACCAGCCGCTTGTCGAACGTGCTGTACAGCCGCCCGGCCGCGTCGCGGATGGACACTTCGGGGGTCACCCGCCAGCTCAGGTACAGCGTGCCGCCGGGCCGCAACAGCTCGCGCAGGCGCCGGGTCGCGGGCGCGATCTGCTCGGGGGGCAGGTGCATGATCACGGTTTCGCACAGAACGTTCTGGTAGTGCCCGGTTTCAAGGCCATGGAGGTCGGGCAGGCTCAGCAAGGCAAAGCGCTGCTCGGGGTGGCGGGTGCGGGCCTGGGTCAACAGCCCGGCGCTGGCCTCCACCCCCAGCGCGTCGAACCCCTGGGCGCTGAGCCAGGCCAGGTCACGGCCGCTGCCGCACCCCACGTCCACGGTCGGGCCGGGGCTGAAGTGGCGCAGCAACAGCGCATACATGTCGCTGGGTGGCGCCTGGTGTTGCCATTCGCGGGCGTAATCGGGCGCGCGCTGGTCGTAGGCTGCTACGGTCTTGGGGTCCACGGTGGGTTCCTGGGAAGGCGGTATGCCATGACGCTAGGACAGTGTGGCCACTCACCCGTTCGCGCGCAATCAGGCGCTCATCGCCCAGCCCGGTTCCAGGGGCGGCAAGCCATGTTGAGCGCGGGCGCGGTCGCAGGCTTCATTGTGCGCGCCATATTCCCAGGAAGCCTCGAAATCGCGGCAGGTGCTGGAGCGCTGCTCATACATGGTGCAACCCACCTGGCAGCCGATCTCGCCCGACAGGCTGGTGCAGCGTGCCGGTTTGCGGTCGGTGCCGATCATGGCGACCATGCTGTGGTTGACCTGCACGGTCAACTCATCGGGTACCAGGCCGCCGGCGGAGGCGCACTCACCCCAATAGAAAGACACACGGAAAAACGCGCAGCAGGCGCCGCAACTCAGGCAAGGGTTGTTATTGGACATGATTGGGGTGCGTTCAATGCGGGCGGCGAACTCAGGACGAGGACCACTACCGAGCCGCTATTCTAGGCGGTTGCCGGGCGTTGAGAAGGGGGGCGCGCGGGCCGTTGTGAAATATATATTGGTGGATTTGCCGGGGCGTTTGTGGTGAGGGCTTTGCAGCTCAGCGCTTGAAGCTCCCGCGCAACACGCGGGTATCCCGCTCGGTGAGCCAGCCGAAGATCAGTCCCAATGCCGTCCACATCACCAGCTGGATGCCCAGGCTGGCCAGGCGGAAATGCCACAAATGCTCGGCGGGGAAGCTGTCCGGCACTTCGACCACGGGCGGAAACACCGAGCCCCCCAGGTTGACCACCAGCAGGTACAGGGCAATGCCGATCAGGGCAGCGGCCCAGGCGCCATGGCGCGGCAACAGGGAGCGGGCGAAATTGATCGCGATGACCATCGCCACCACCGACAGGGCTACCATCAACAGCAGCAAGTGGGTACGTTCGCGAATGATGTCCGGGTCACCGATGGACGGCGGGTTGGCCGGGTATTTCAGGCCCGGCACCACCACCACCGCGACAAACGCCGCCAGGGCCAACAACGCCGATAGCCCGCGGGGCCCCAGGCCGCTGACGCGGCCCAGGCAGTGGGCGAAGGCCAAGGCGAACAGGCCGCCCATGGTGGCGCTGTAGATCAGCACGCCGCTGATCAGCCCCACGCCGCTTTGCAACTCGCGGCCCAGCAACTCGGGTGCGGCGCCCTGGTCCAGGTGTTCCTCGAAGGCGAATGCTTGGTCAACCTGGGGTTCGCCGAAGTATTTGGCGAAACTGAACGCCAGGAAACCGGCCAGGATGCCGACGAACAGGCCGCGCAGGAACAGGGTGCCAGTCATGTAGGCTCTCGTATGAGGAAGACGCTAAAGTGACCCGAGTGTAAACCGGCCTCGCTTGGCAGCGGCAGTAACGGCCGACTGTCTGAGTTTTTTGTCATTCAAGGAGCGATAGTCATGTACAGCCATATTCAGGTGGGCGCACGGGACTTGCCACGCATGGTGGCGTTTTATGATGCCGTGTTGGCTGAGCTGGGCCTGGAGCGCATGGTCGACGATGAAGACGACGGCCCCCCGGGTGCTGGCTGGCAGCAACCGGGGCGGCAGTGGCCGCAGTTCTTCGTGCAGCAACCTTTCAACGGGTTGCCCGCGACCTGGGGCAATGGCGTGCAGGTCAGCTTCGCCGCCGCCAGCGCCGCGCAGGTCGACGCCGCCTGGGCTACCGCGCTGGCCATGGGCGCGTTGGACGAAGGCGAACCTGGCCTGCGCCCGCAATATTCGGCCGACTACTACGGCGCCTACTGCCGGGACCCCGAAGGCAACAAACTGTGTTTCGTGTACACCCCACACCTCGCCCACCAGCAGCGGAACTGACCGCGTGCCGGGCACCGCGGTCGATCGGGCGGGCTCCTTGCCGAGCTTCGGCCGGTCCCGCAGCAGTAGCCGTGGCCGCTGTGGGTTCAGGCCAAGGCGGCGATGACCCCCTGAAAATCCGGGCGCGCCAGCACATCCGGCTGCACGCAGGCCTGTTGCAACGCCTGCCACTGCGGTTGCACGGCATCGCAGCGTTCCAGCAGTTCCCCCAGCCAGATACCGAACGCCCGTACCTCGATGCGCTGCAGCGCCGCGGCTGCCGGGCTACCATCCTGCGGGTAGAACGAAGCCGCGCCGAAGTCACCCAGCAGGCACTGCCCCTGGGCGGTATACAGGGTGTTGTGCCCATACAGGTCGCCATGGTTGATGCCATGGTGGTGCAAATGTGCAGCCACCGAGGCCATCCCCCGGGCCATCGCCATCAGCACCTCGGCACTGAACCGGGTCTCCGCCGGGTACACGTCGCGGCTGCAGCTATCGAAGCTGGGCAGGGCCGCCAGGTTGCCGAACTCAGGGCCCACCAGCTCCATCACCAGCCCCGTCACCCCCTGGGGGTGGCCCTTGAGCTTGCCTTCGATGCGGATCAGGTTGGGGTGCAGGCCGGCGGCGATGCAGGCATTCATCTCATTGAGCGGCGTACCATCGCTGGTGATGTCGCCCTTGTACAGTTTCACGGCCACCGGCGTGTCGCCGCGCCACAGCGCCTGGCTGATGATGCCTGAAGCGCCTTCGCCCAGCTTCTGTTCCACTTGCAGCTCGGCCCAGGCCACGTCGGCGATGATGCCGTCGTCGTCATGGGGTGTGCTGTAGTCGGTGCTCATGGGGTTGCCGGCCCAGGCCAGCCAGGCCAGGCTGGGCAAGGTCAGCAGCCAGCCGGGCAGGGCGCTCAGGCGGTTGGCCGACAAGCGCAGCAGCTCCAGCTTGTGCAGGTTGGCCATGCTGGCGGGCACCTGGCTCAGGCGGTTACCGGCCAGCATGAATTTCTGCATCAGGTGGCAGTCGCCGATTTCGTCGGGCAAGGCCTCGATGCAGTTGTCGGTGAGGATCAGCCAGCGTAGTTTCGGCCCGAGGGCAGCGGCTGGCACATGGCGAATGCGGTTGGATTTGAAACCCACCATGCTCAGGTCCGGGCATTGGCCGATGCACGCCGGCAGCTCGGTGAAGTGGTTGCTGGAGCAGAACAGAATCTTCAGTCGGGTCAGCCGATGCAGGTCATCCGGCAGGCTGCTCAGGGCATTGCCCGTGAGGTTGAGCACCTCCAGGGTGTCGGCCAGGTCGAAGATCTCGCGCGGAAACTCGGTCAGGCCGCAGGCCAGGTCCAGGCGGGTGCTGCCGGCCAGTTGGCCGGCCTTCAGGCGTGCAAGGGTATCCATAGGGCTCGTCTTGGAAAATTCGCGATGCCCATCATAGCGGCCATACTCTGGTTTCGCCCGTCCATAAAAACAATCCAGGGTAGGTTTCATGAATTATCAGCACGACTATCAACGCTCCCTCGCCGATCCCGTTGGCTTCTGGGCCGAGCAGGCGCGTCAGGTGGCCTGGTTCCGCGCCCCCACCCAGATCCTTTGCGAACGCCCCGACGGCACCCACCAATGGTTCGCCGACGGGCGCCTGAACACCAGCTTCCTGGCCCTGGACCACCAGGTGGAGCAGGGCCGTGGTGAACAGACCGCCCTGGCGTACGATTCGCCGGTCACTGGCAGCCAGCAGCGTTTCAGCTTTCGCCAACTGCGTGACGAGGTAGCGCGGCTGGCCGGCTGGATGCGCGCGCTGGGGGTGGGCAAGGGCGACACGGTGCTGCTGTATCTGCCGATGATTCCCCAGGCAGCCATGGCCATGCTGGCCTGCGCCCGCCTGGGGGCGGTGCATTCGGTGGTGTTCGGTGGCTTTGCCGCCAACGAGCTGGCCGTGCGCATCGACGACGCCCAGCCCGCGCTCATCCTCACCGCCAGTTGCGGGCTGGAATTCGACCGGGTGGTCGCCTACAAGCCGCTGCTGGACAAAGCCCTCGAACTGGCCCGGCACCGGCCCGGCCATATCGGGGTGTGGCAGCGCCCACAGTTGACGGCAAGCCTGGTGCCCGGCCGCGACCTGGACTGGCAGCGCGAGGTGCAGCACGCCGAACCGGCCGCACCGTCCGTGACAACGGCGGCCACGCCGTGGCCATGCGCTTTGCCCTGGACAAGGTCTACGGCATGACGGCCGGGGACGTGTGGTGGGGCATCTCCGACGTCGGCTGGGTGGTCGGCCATTCACTGATCGTCTACGGCCCCCTGATGGCCGGCTGCACCAGCGTGTTTTACGAGGGCAAGCCGGAATTGCTAGAACCATTGGTGGAATGTGGGAAATTGCATCTGACTTGACCAAGCGTTTGCATCCCATTTGACCACCTGTTTGCATTCGACTTGACCAGCCATTTGCATCGGATGTGACCACTCAAGGCACGCAGCATCGGAGAGCTATAAAAACGATATGGGCGGCACCACCTGAGGTGTGCCTGTTGGCGCTTACTCCAAAACCGATTCATTTGCCGATAACCGCGGCTTCACGGGCCCCGAGCAACCGGACGGGCAGGCCCCTTATGTGGATAAGCTGGCTGGGGCCTTTCATCATGTCGCCGATCAACACCACGGCCATGCACCGTACCAATGATCTGCAAGGGCACGCCTGAGTTGAGCACTTTCAGTATGACGAAGTGCTGATGTTGGCAGGCGCGCCGCCCGCTGACGATGCACTTAGCCTGGCCGGGCATGGGCCTACGCAGGCAGAGATTGAGGCAGGACTCTACGATGTGGTGCTCATTGCCGAACTGGGCGATGGCTAGGTGGTGAAGACCTCGCTCAGCTTCTATGAAGACCCTGCTACCTATCGACCTCGAAGACACTGTCCGAAGCAGCGTTGGCCGTGGCTTATGACGTTGACCGCGCCCGGACGCCTGGTGGCTTCTGTTGCTGCGGTGCGGATTGCCGGTAGGGGCAGCGGGTTGGCCTTCGTCGTCCCGGTAGACATCTGTGCCGTTGGCGCTGCTGTGGTAGTAGCCGACGTGGTATTCGCCTGGCAACTGGTTCACCGTCCCGCGAATTGAGCTTGAAGCCGTTGTCGTCTTCCAGTTCCGAGGGGGACGTTGAGCGCGCCGATTTGCGCGGACACGTCGCTGGTCAGAAGGTAGCGCGAGCGGGCTAACTCGGAGTGGGCCCGCCACCTGTACCAGCGCCTGTGACCCTTACTTGCGGATCAGCGCGACCACGTATTCACAGGTGTCGCGGGTGGTGTTTTCGAAGGTACACGCTTGCTCCGGCAGCCCCAGTTGCAGGCAGTCGCCTTGCGCCAGGGTGTAGACAGTGGTGCCCTTGGTGAACACCAATGTGCCTCGCGTTACCCATACCTGCTGGTGAAGAAAGGCATAGGCGGTCGCCGGGTACTGGATGCGTACCCCTGACGGCAGTTGTACGTTCACCAGTTCCAGTGGCCAGCCCTCGCGCGGGGAAATCTGCTGGCGTGCATAGCCGGTCTCCGGGTCCACCCAGCGAGGTTGCTCAGCTGCTCTGGACACCAGCCCCGAGCGGCCTTCGGCGCGGTGCAGCAAGGTCGACAGCGGCAGGCCGAAGGCGCCCGACAAGCGCCCCAGAATGGTGGAGGTAGGGCTGACCTGGGCATTCTCGATCTTGCTGATCATGGCCTTGGAGACGCCGGACAGTTGCGCAAGCTCGCCGATGGACCAGTCGCGCGCGGCCCGCTCGGTCTTGATGGTCAAGGCGATGTCGATGGGTGCTTTGTTCACTATAGGGAATTTCCAAAAGGGGGTTCACATGTAGCTTACTAGCAAGAAATGCGTCAAGCCGGGGCAAGTCATTTATTTTCTGCTCTTTTTTAGTGCTGTGATAATCCAGAAAATATGCAAGTCTCTAATTTTTAATATTTTATTTATTTTACAAAAAATCTATTTCCAAATAAATCTATCGCTGGTTGTTTTTCTAATCGAAATAATCAATTGGTGCGCTGGTCTTTCCCGTTTACTATCTGAAACGAGCACGGAAGTTCATCCTGCTCTTCAAACTACTTTACCGTATCTGGGGGTCTCTATGCTGGCTCAACGAATGGAGCGTGATTGTTTGACGGGTGAAGACATCATCCGCTCGATGAAAGGAATGATCGCGGCATCGGGCATCAACACCAATGCCTTTTACAAAACATTTCGCCAGGCGCCCTTGCCACCAGCAACGTTGAAAAAAGTATTTCAGCAGTACTTTTATTATATCCGCACCTTTCCGCAGATTCTGGCCGGCACTTCCCACCGTACCGAAAGCGAAGTCATCCGCATGAAATTGGCGCGCACCGTGGTCTCGGAGCTGGGCGACGGCGTGGGGGAGGCGCACTTCATCATGTTTGAACGCGTGTTGGCCGGTGTCGGTATTCAATTGGACGACTGGAAGAAAGTTGAATATATCCCTGAGGCCAGCGCATTGGTGGCAGGGTTGCGGCGGATCTTTCTGGAAGGCTCGACGGAACAGGCCATTGGTGCCCATTACATTATTGAAGAGTTTGGTTTTCCCATGATTGCCAACCTGTATGAAGGCTTTCGTCTTTATGACGGCTGGCAACACGAAGACTTCACTTACTTCTATTTGCACATGCTGGTGGAAACCGATCATGTGGAATGGATCAGCGACGCCGTGATGGAGGCAGCACGCGAAGCGCGCAACGGCAATGACATCCTGGAGGGCGCCGCTGATGTCCTGAACCTGCTGACCCGTTTCTGGGACGGCCTGAACCGGGTGGCTGCTCACGCCTGACATGCCAGTACCACAGGAGATCGGGAAGTCATGGATGATTTGACATTGAGTGCGCGGGTGGCACCCTTCAGGGATGCCAGCGCGTTCGCGGCATCGGTGGGTGCGTTGAACCTGGCGCAAGGGCTTCCCGAGCCCCTGTTTGACGAGGCCATGAACACGGCGTTGGCTGGGCAGGTGAGCGCTGGCTGGCAGTACGCCGACCCACGCGGCGAGATGATTCTGCGCGAAAGCATCGCCGCCCATTCTGGCCCCGGCCTTGCCGCCGACAGCGAAGTGCTGGTGACCAGCGGTTGTACCGAGTCGCTTTACCTGGCGCTGTACGCGGCGGCCACTGATTTCGGCAACAAGGTCGCTTTTTTCGAACCCTTCTACCCTTATTACCCCGGCCTGGCCGCCTTGCTGGGCATCGAGCCAGTCCCCGTACCGTTTTCACTTGGTCTCCAGGGCCCGGACTGGGATGCACTGGAGGAACAGGTGCGCGCCGGTGTACGGATACTGTTGATCAACACACCGCATAACCCCACCGGCTGGTGCATGACGGGTGAGGATTGGCAGCGCCTGTCAGCGTTGGCCACCACCCATGAGTTCGTGGTGATCGTCGACGAGGCTTACGGGCAGTTCGAATACGCCAGCCATGGCCCGGCCCGCTACCCGCGCGAGCAATTGCCCATCATGGTGGCGGGCAGTGCCTCGAAGCTGTTGTCCATGACCGGGGTGCGGATCGGGTGGTTGTGTGCCCCGGCATTCTTGATCGAGCGCGCCCACGCGCACCACCTGTACCTCAGTTATTGCCAGCCCAAGCCCTTGCAGGCGGCTGTCGCCGTACTGCTCGATGAGTTGGCGGGCGGGCAGTTGGACAGGGTGAGGGCCCACTATAAAAACAAGCGTGACTGCTTGGCGAGTGCCTTGGCCAGCGCCGGTTTCGACTTCACGGTGCCGGCGGGCGGCCATTACCTCATGGCGGACTATTCGCGACTGGACCCGTCACGGCCGCCGGTTGCCTTCAGCCAGCATCTGGCCAGGCGCTGCGGAGTCATGCCATTGCCCGCCACGCCTTTTTACCTGCATCACTGCCCACGCTCTGTAAGGTTTTCGTTCTCGGTCGCCAAACCCATTGTGGATCAAGCCTGTGCTCGCCTGGAGGAACTGTAAAATGGAGCAGCCAATATTCGACGTTATCGTGGTGGGCGGCGGGCCGGCTGGGCTCAGTGAGTGCATCAGGCTGTTGGACAGCGGTCTGGAAGTGGCGGTTGTCAGTGATGTGTTCGGTGGTTGCATGGGCATGATGGGCGGTCACCCACTGCAGTCTTATTGCAATGAACTGGAAATAGAGGGTGCGCCCCTTGCCTTGCAGCAATTCATGGACAAACCGTGCATCAGCCCAACGGGGGCCGAATATGCCGCGTATATCCGTGACAACTTCGCCGCCTTGCCGTTGACCCGCGTTCAGCAACGGGTGATCACGGTCACCCAGGCCCAGGGGGTGTTCGAGGTCAGCGTGGGGGCTGACAGCGCCTGCACGCCGTTGCGCGCCAAACAGCTCATCCTGGCCACCGGCATTCGGCCCAAGGCGCCGCCTTTCGAGGCTCCTGCGGCCCGCTGGTTGAACTGCTTCGAGCTCTACCAACTGGTAGCCCAGGGCCAGGCAAAGCAATTTCGCGACCAGGACGTGGTTATTTTCGGCAGCGGCAACAGCGCCTTTCAGCTCGCCCTGTTGCTAGCCCCTTTTGCCCGCAACATCTGCATCCTGGCCAAAGCCTACCTGGGGTTGTACCCCCAGGAAACCGATGATCGCTTTGCCCTGCGCTCACTGAGCCAGCGCACCCTGGAAATGATTGCCAAGACCTCATCGACGGCCGTTCAAGGGCCGCTCAACTCGGCTGGCCTGGGGCGGGCCAACATTTGGCTGCATGCCTACTCGGCGATCCGGCAGAGCGGCGACCAAGTCGTGCTGCAACTGCCCGCGTCGCTCAATGGCCACCCGTTGCTACGGGCGTCGTGCCGCAACGCGCTGGAGGCGGGTCGGCTCGTCGCCAGCCCAACGGGCGGGGGCTACGAACTGCACCTGGATGCGGCCGCGCCGCACCAGTGCCTGGTGTCGGCCATTGGCGTCACAGCCCAGCTTCCGGCCACCCAGTGGTCCGGGCTGGTCAACCAGCAGACGGGTTTTACCCGCCACCACCAGGGCCGGAGCCCCGTTGCCGGCCTGTACTTCGCGGGCGCGGCCTCGGGCTACGCGTCGATCAATACCATGGTGCCTGCGGCGGCGGGGGTCAGCGCCGCGGCACCAGAGCCGGAAGGACGACTGTCATGGGCGTGAATAGCTTGCAACCGTTGCGCCTGACCCTTGCTGAAGCGCTCGCGGAGCCGGTGGTGGCGCTTAAACAGGCCATTTCCCGGGCCAAGGTGCTGGTCATCAGCAACCAGGACCTTGACGTGGCGCCCTATGTGCAATTGATGCGCACGCTGGGCACCCCGGTCCACCATGTGCTGGCCAAGTACTGCCTGGCCGATTACCGCGAAGTACTGACGGTGACCAACCTTCATCAGGACGGCCAGGCGCTGGGGGTGCACGAGGGGGGAGGGTACTGGCACACGGACATGTCCTATAAAACGGCTAACACTGTCTTCACCTCGTTATTGGCCGTGCAGGTACCCCAGGCGCATGGCGAGACCGAGTTCATCGATTGCGTCGCGGCCCTGAACCAGGTGCGCCAGTGGCAGCAGAGCCCCAGCTGCCCCGCCTGCCTTCAAGGGCTTGAGCTGGACCGCCTGCAGGTTCGGCACCGTTTCGGCAACCGTGACGTGCTGCGCAATGCCCAGGCCGCGGTGCAAACCCTGGATGGCAAGGAAGCGGGCACCCTGGAACAGGCCGTGCTGCACCCCCTGGTGCTCCTGCATCCGCTGGCACGCTCGGCCTCACTTTACGCCCCGGCCGCCACGGCCATGCAGATCGAGGGGGTGTCACCGACGCTGTCGCACTGCATCCTCGACTGCCTGGTGGACTTCATGGTCCAGCACGCCCCCCGCTACCAGCATGCCTACTGCCCGGGCGACATCGTGATCTGGGACAACCTGTCCACGCTGCATAAAGGGCCTTCGATTGCAAAGAGTGAAGGGGGTGCCGACGCGCGCCTCCTGTACCGCATGAACGTTGACTTCACCTGAGGTGCCACCATGATCAAGACAATTGTGTTCCTGACCCCCCACTACCTGAATTTCGCGTCCGAGACGGCGTTGCAGACCCTGGGCCGTGACTATCGAACCGTGCTGATCGCCTACCACGCCGATGTGCTGCCTGCCGCGCTGGAGCGCAATGTCGCCAAGGTCGCGCGAGTGGACGCCGATCCGCATCGCAACATTCGTCCGTTGCTGGACGAAGCACAGTGCCACGCCATCGTCAGCGACGAATTGCGCGCGGTAGGGGGGGACACTTCGGCGGTGCGCATCTTCTGTCAGGAAGAATGCCACGTTCAACTGGCGGCTCAGTTGCGCGAAGCGTTCGGGCTGGAGGGCGACACCCAGGCCATCGTCGCCAACTTCCGTGACAAGGTGCTGATGAAGCACGCGGTCAGCCGGCACGGCATACGTGTGCCGGGGTTCGTCTCCCTCGACCAGGCACGGCTGGCCAAGGAACCACAAGCGTATTACCGCGAGCTGACGGAGCGCCTGGGCCTGCCCCTGGTGCTCAAGCCGGTCAACGCCGCAGGCAGCTTCGAGGTGTCGATCATTGGCAACGAGGCCGACTTCACCAAGGCACGTGAACAGGTGATGGCGTCACCTTTCCATTTCGATTACGAAGTGGACGAGTACATCGACGGCGCCATGTTCCAGTGTGACTCGTTCGTGGTGGACGGCGAGATCCGCTACTGCGGAGTACTGGAACTGGGCTGCACCAACTTCGATTTTGTCCAAGGCAAACCGTTGAGCGTCATTCCGGTGGCCGACCCCGCTCTCAGGGCCACATTGGAAGCGTTCAACCGCGACGTGATCGCCGCACTGAACTTCCGCAACGGCTCCACCCACCATGAAGTGTTCGTCGACCGCCGTCGAGGCTACCCGGTATTTCTGGAAATAGCCGCGCGGGTGCCGGGGGGCATTGGCGTGCCGTACCATGAGAAAAACAGCGACATCAACCTGATCGATGCCAACCTCTACCTGGTGGCCGGGGCCGCGGCACTGGAGCAGATCAGGCCCCATGAGAAGAACAATGTGGTATCGGCACTGCTGCCCTTGCGCAAAGGCCGTATCAGCCAGCTCAACGAGCCCCCCATCGCCAGTGCCTACAGCATCGACTGGAAGGTGGCCCCCGGCATGGTGGTGGACTCTCGTTCACTGGCTGATACGGCCGGTATCCTGACCTTCTACAACGATGACCCGACCGTGCTGCGCGCTGACTTCGACGCCTTGCAGCGCTACGTGCCGACCCAGGTGGAGACCCTCGAACCGCTCAGCGCTTGAGGCGTGGCCGCCATGGGGGCGGGCAGGGGCGATGTGTTCCAAGGAGCAGTCATGAAGACAGGCATCATCGGCGGCATCAGCATGGCAGTTTATTGCATCTCGACTGCGCTCTCGGCAGTCTGGGTAATGGTATCGTTCACCCGCATCAGTGGCGCGGCGTTGACGTTCATTACCTTTCTGATGGCGTGGGGCGTTTTTTTCCTGGTGCATGCCGTGCGCAGTCACGACCCGTTGCGCTTGCTCAGGGAACAGTGGCGTGGAGTGATGGTGCTCAACGTCCTGACGCTGTTCAGCTGGTGGCTGATGTTCATGGCCTTGCAACGCATCGAGGCGTCGGTGGAGTCAGCCATTTACCAGGGCTGGATGCCGCTAGTAGTGGTGCTGTGCGAACGGCTGGCGGTGCGCACCTCGGTGAGCCGCTATCGTTGGCTGGGTGCCCTGATGATTCTGCTGTCGTTGCTGGCGCTGGTGGTGATGCGCCTGGCCCTGGGGGCCACGGCCCAGGTCAGCCAGGTGCATCTGTACGAAGGCATCGCGCTGGCCACTGTCGCCGGGATCACGGGCGGTATCTACGTGTTCTGTTCCGGCCAGTTGAACCGTACAGGGCGCTACAGCGCCATGGACATCCTGAGCGTGCGGTTCTTTTTGCTGTTGCTGGTCACCGGTTGGGTGGGCAGGGAAAACCTGCAGCAACTGTTCACGCTCGACACGACGATGCTGGTCCAACTGGTGGAACTTGCCTTCGTCAGCGTGCTGGTCCCGGTCTTCAGCCTGCAGTTCGCGATCCAGCAATTGGGCGGCGGCCGTGTGTCGATTCTTACCCCTTGTGTGCCCGTGATCGCCCTGGCGGCTGAATTCCTCCTGGCCACCTGGCACAGCCCCTGGGTGCCGTTGCTCGTCACGGTGGTGTGCCTGGCGGTGGTGCTTTCCAACCTGTGGTTTTCGCGCAGCGTGCGCCTGGTTTCGCCCGGCGCCTTGCCGGTGGCCCTGTCCAAATAGCCAACTGATTGCCGGAGCATCCCATGACATCTTCTTTGGCCTTGGCCCAAGGGGCGGTAACTGCCTGCCCGACTGAGAGCAGCGTGCTGGTGCGCGCCCTGGATATCGCCCGTGTCCTGATCGGTTTTCCGTCCGTGAGCGACCGCACCAACCTGGACCTGATCGAGTGGGTTCGCCATTACCTGGAGGGGTTTGGGGTCAGCGCCCAGGTGCTGCCTGCCGCCTGTGGCCACAAGGCCAACCTGTTTGCCAGCCTTGGGGCGGTGCGCCCTGGCGGCATCATTCTGTCCGGGCACACCGACGTCGTCCCAGTGGAGGGCCAGGCCTGGGCCCAGGACCCTTTTACGGCGCGGCTGGACGGCGCGCGGTTGTATGGTCGCGGTAGCTGCGACATGAAAGGCTTCATTGCGGTGGTACTGGCCATGGTTCCGGAGTTGATGGCCTCGCCTCGGCAGAGTTTCCACCTGGCGCTGTCCTATGATGAGGAGGTGGGCGCCCACGGTGCACAGGCATTGGTCCCTTTCATCGCGCAGGCAGGGCTGGCGCCGGCCGGGTGCATTGTCGGTGAGCCCACATCGATGGGGTTGGTAGTCGGCCACAAGGGGCGCCACGAAATCAGCTGCTGCGTGCGTGGCAAGGCCGCTCATTCTTCCGTGCCCAGCGAAGGTGTCAACGCCATTGACGTTGCCGCGCGGGTCCAGGTGCAACTTCAGCATATGGCCCAGCGCCTGGCCCAGGGCCCCCTGGATCAAGGCTTCGACGTTCCCTACACAACGGTCCAGGTGTGCAAGGTGAGGGGCGGGGTGGCGGGCAACGTCATTCCCGGCCAGTGCAGCTTTGACTTCGAGATCCGCTACTTGCCGGGCTGCGATGCCGAGCATTTGCTGGCACAGGTCAAGGCGTATGCAGGCCAGGCGTTGTGGGGAGCAACGCCTGAGCATGCGACGGGCGCCGCCATCGAGTTTTCCCACACTTTGCATACGCCAGGGCTGGACGAGCATGCCAACCAGTCTTTTGCCCATTGGCTGCGACAGGCGTGTGCCCTGACCGAGGGTGCGCAGCGGGTGGCCTACAGCACCGAGGCCGGGTTGTTTCAGGCGGCAGGGATACCCACGGTGGTGTGCGGCCCGGGCAGCATCAAGCAGGCGCACAAGGCCGATGAATACGTGGAAGTGGCGCAACTGCAAGCGTGCGCCCAGTTCCTGCGTCGCCTGGGCTGCTACGAGACGTCGCCGCCGACGGCACGCGGGGGTGACCAATGAGCGCACTGGCCCGCCGCGAACGGGCCAGGCTGCTGGTAGCGGTCAGCGTCGGTGCTGCCCTGGAATGGTTCGACTTCACCCTGTTCGCCATCTTTGCCCTGCAGATCGCGGCCGCCTTCTTTCCTGCCAGCGACCCGTTGATGTCGTTGGTGGCCTCTTACCTGACGCTGGGCGTGGGCTTCGTCGCGCGGCCACTGGGGGCCTTGCTGATGGGCCGCTATGCCGACCGTCGCGGGCGCAAGGCGGCGCTGACGCTGTCGATCATGCTGATGGGGGCCGGCACACTGATCATCGCCGTGTGTCCCACCTACGCAGTGATCGGCTGGTTGGCACCCTTGAGCGTCATTGTTGCGCGAGTATTGCAAGGCGTCGCCGCGGGGGGGGAAATCGGCGGAGCGCTGGCGTACCTGGTGGAGACGGCGCCCGCGCACCGGCGTGGTCTGTTCGCCTCCAGCCAGCAGGTGGCGCAAGCCGCATCGTTCCTGTTGTGCGGCCTGAGTGCCAGCCTGTTGTCGCGCGTTCTGAGTCCCGCCCAACTGGATGATTGGGGTTGGCGGCTGCCCTACCTGTTCGGCCTGCTGGTGGTGGTGGCGGGACTGAAGATTCGTCGCGGCCTGGAGGAAAGCAAGCCCCTGCGCCGTTACCTTGAGTGCCAGGCAACTGCGGGCGGCCGCACCCGCCTGCGCCAGCATGTACCTGCACTGGTCGCCGGCGTGTTGATGGTTGCCCTGTGGACCGTGGCCACGCAGTTGATCAACTTCATGCCCACGTATGCCTCGATGGTGCTCGGCCTGCCCCGGGACGAGGCTTACCTGGGGCTGGTGCTAGTGGGGTTGATTACCTTGCTGTGCCCTTTGGCAGCCGGCTTGTCGGACCGGGTCGGCCGCCATGTGGTGATGCTGGTCGGCGCCCTGGGCATTGCCTTGTGCGCCTACCCTGCGTTCACCTGGCTGAATCGCGTGCCCGGCGTTCAAGCCTTGGTCAGCGTGCAATGCGGCCTGGCAGTGCTGATGGTGCTGTATACCGGGCCTGCGGCGGCAGCGCTGGCGGAGCTGTTTCCGGTTCATGTCCGGGCGCTGGGGGTATCCCTGGCATACGCCTTGGCGGTGACGCTGTTCGGCAGTTCCACGCCCACGTTGATCACCCTGGTCTACCGCCAGACCGGCAACACCCTGGCAGCTGCCCTGTGGCTGTGCGCGACGGCGTGCCTGAGCGCAGTGCCGCTGGCCTGGATGTGCCTGCGCAATGCGCGCGCCGGCGCAACGATAAGGGGAATAACGGAGGATGTCGTGTGAACGGACCCATTGTTTTACTGGATGTAGGCAACGTGCTGTTCCATTACCAACCTGCCGCGCGCCTTGAGGCGCTGGGACACTTCACCGGGCTTGGCCCCGTCCGGGTCGAGGCCGCGCTGGATGAGAGCAGGCTGGTGGCGCGCCTGGACCAGGGCACCGCCACGCAAGAAGACCTGGTGGCCTTTATTGGCGCACTGGCAGGCAAGACGGTGACCGCCGCCGAATGCTGGCATTTCTGGTTCAAGGTGTTCACGCCCAACGTCGGTCTGTTGAACCAATTGCCGGCCCTGGCACAGACATTTCGCCTGGGGGTGCTGAGCAACAATCCAGGCGCACTGCGAGGGCTGCTGGAGTCTCGCCTGGGCTTGCAGACGGTGTTCCTGTCCGGTGAGCTGGGCGTCACCAAGCCGTTGCCTGGCATTTTCGAGGCGGTCGAGCAACGTCTGGGGCTGACGGGAGATGCCATCTGTCTGGTGGATGATAGCGCCCCTAATCTCGCATCGGCCGCAGCCCGCGGCTGGCGCACCCTGCACTATGCCTGCGAGCCTGGTACGCCGGGCATGGCCTTGGCTCCACGCTTGCGCGAGGTGACGGGATGCTGACGCCACCGGTGGATGATTGGCAGCCGGTGCTGGCCGAGCAGTGGGGCGTGGCGGGCGAACCGGTGGCGTGGCGTACTGTCGAGAATCCGCTGTCCATTTGTCGCTTCATGCACTGGGGCGGGCATTCGTTTGTGGTCAAGCAGCCCACGGCCCATGCCTTGCTGTACTCGCCGCACCACTTGGGGGCGCTGGAAACAGCGTTCTATCAGCACTTGCCTGAGGGCGTGTCGTTGGCGCGCAGTGTGCCGGTGCCGCGCTTCGCCGCTTTCGACCCGGACGATGGCAACTACACGCTGGTGCTCGATGACGCTGGGCCGGGCCGCTACGCGCCCGACCGGCAGTTGCCCCCCGATCGTCTGCAACTGCAGCAGATGGTACAGGCACTGGCGGCGGTACAGGGGGCCTTCCATGGCCGTACGGATTTCCTCAACCAGCGCAGTGTCGAGACGTTCTCGCTGGAAGACTTCGAGAACCGATGGCGCCAGCCCATCCTGGATTACCTGCCGACCTTCCAGCAGGCGTTGGGTGAGCGCTTGACGAACGCGCAACACCGTTTCCTCGAACGCCTGATCGACGGCTCGACGGCTCGAATGGCGGTATTGGCGGAGCATGACTTCCCCCTCACCATCGTCCACAGCGACCCCAATCCCAGCAATTTCCTGCTGCCGACCGACGGTGACAGCTCACCCGTGCTGCTGGACTGGCAAAGCTGGCGGCCCGGGCCTGGGGTCCAGGACCTGTGCTTCCTGATGGGGCAGTTCCTGCCCCCGGCCTTGCGCGAGCGTTGGGAACCGCAGGTGCTGCGCGAATACGGTGACCTCATGGCCGCCCAAGGCCTGGGGCTTGCCCCACAGGTGCTACGCGAGCACTACCGCGTGCTGCTGTGCAAGGCATTGATGATGCCCATCCTGCTGCACCGCTACCGCAACGCCCCCAATATCTGGTGGCCGCAGTTTTTCAACGCCCTGCAGGCATGCCTGCACTGGCAACCGCTTTGACAGCCAAGGAGAGAACGATGGCCGATTGGATCTGCCTGATAGGTAACTCGCTCAACAGCGCGACCGCTATCCAGGCGTTGGGGTACGCCTGCCACGCTGTTCTCGACACCCGTAAGGACGTGCCCGCGGCATTCGTGCAGCAAGTGGCGCTGATGGCCAGTGCCAGCTTGCAGGATGATGCGGCGATGGACGCCGGTGTCGAGCGACTGATTCAACTGCAGGGCGTGCCACGCGCGTTCATCAGCCATACCGAGCATGGTTACCGACATGTGGCGCGCCTGTCGCAACGCTATGGGCTGCCCGCCAATACGCCTCAGGCTCTGGCAGCCTCGCGTGACAAACCGGCCATGCGTGCCCTGCTCAATGACGATGCGCGGCAACGGGTCGATTACGTGGCGGGGGGCGCTCAGGCCATCTACGCGCAACTGAGTCAGCGGTCGATGCTAGACGTCATCATCAAACCGGCCGACGGCTGGGGGAGCCGCCTGGTCAACCACGTGCGCAGCGCAGCGCAACTGGCGGCGTGGTTGGAACATGATGGCCCGCAATGGCCACGCTGGATCGCTGAGGAGTACTTGCCGGGACCTGAGTTCAGCGTAGAAGTCATATGCGCGCCGTCGGGCAACCTGTTAGTTGGCATCACCGAGAAGGTGACATCTGGCGCGCCCCATTATTATGAGACTGGCCACCTGTTCCCGGCTCCGTCTGTTTCTGCTTCATTGGCTGCCTTGATCTTCGAACGGGTCAGCCAGGCGCTGCTGCGCCTGGATATCCGCATGGGCGCCACCCATACCGAGATACGGGTACACCCGCAACGGGGGCCGTTGCTGATCGAAACCCATATTCGCCCGGGCGGGGATTACATCAGCGAACTGATCAACTACGCCACCGGGCAAGATATTTCCCAGTTGTCGATCGCCAGTGTTCTGGGGCTTGCCTTGCCTGAGCGGGTGGTCGCGTCGCAGGGCGCCGCGGTGTATTTTCTTACTCAGCAGCCTGGTTTTTGCAAGGCCGTCGAGGTGACAGGCGCCCTTCAGGAGGAGACTGTGAAAAAATGGCAACTGGACGTTCTGCCCGGCCAGTTGACGCAACTGACCACTGACTCCACCAACCGCGCTGGCTGTGTGTTGTGTGTGGCGGGTGATGCCCAGGACGCCTGGGCGCAGACCCAGGCGTGGGCGGGCCAGTGCCGCGTGGACTACGCCCGGCCATGAGAGTGAGCAACGCCCGACGCATCATTGGTGCCAATGCCGTGTCCAATGTGGGCAATGGCATGGACTCGATCCTGATCGCCAAGTTGCTGTACGACCAGAGCGGCTCGCTGACCCTGTTCGGTTCCGTGCTAGTGGTCGATTACGTGTTCAGTGCCCTGAGCAGCGCCTACCTCGGCCCCTGGGTCGACAGACTGAACCCGCGCCGCCTGCTGGTCGCCAACGAGTTGGCACGGGCGCTGCTGCTGGGGGGGCTTGCCCTGTCGGTGGCCTGCGCCTGGCCGTTGGCCTGGATGCTGCCATTGCTGTACGCCTTGAAGCTGGGGGCGCAGGTGTTTCAGGTGGCCATGTTTTCCCTGGTCTCCAGAAGTGTGGCGCCAGCACGCATGCTGGGTTACTCGTCAACCAATGCGTCGGTGTCCCAGGCCGCGTTGCTGCTGGGAACGGCGGCGGTCAGCGCGGCGTTGATGGTGGCGTCACCGGTGGCGGTACTGGGCGCTGACGCGCTGACATTTCTGATCTCCGGCTGCTTGCTTCGCAGTGTGCGCGTGCACCACCAGGCGCTATCATCTACAGCGCGGGCAAGCACCGCCTGGGGGCCGTTTCTGCGGCGTATGGGGGCCCGTCAGGGGTTGCTATGGCATATCGGCCTGTCAGCGTGCAATTCACTGACAATTGCTTTGATCAACCTGACCTTGGCAGCCGTCGTCGCCCAGCGCTTCGCGGGCAACAGCTGGTATATGACGCTGTTCGACGGCGCTTTCGCCGCTGGGGCCATGCTCGTGGTGTTCTTGGGCAAAACGCTGGCCGCCCAGCGCTGGGCCGCCTGGGTGGTGGCGGCTCAAGGGCTTGCGCTAGCAGCTCTGGGGATATGTGACCACGCTGTCGTCCTGACCGCGCTGTATGCAGCCGTGGGGGTCTGCAACGCGGCATCGGTGGTGTTTTTCACCAGCCAGCTGCAATTACGTGGTGACTCGGACGAAAAAGGGCGCTTGTTTGCGTTGCGCAAGATGATCGTAGCCCTGCTGGCAGTGTCGTCGCTGCCAGCGCTGGTTAGCCTGTCGGCCTACCGCCTGTCGTGGGCCTTCTACGCCGGTGGTATGGTGATAGGGCTGTTCGCCCTGTTGATGTGGGCCTTGTCACGCTCCACGGCCTATGGCGAATGCTTATACCGGGATGGCGTGGCGGCGCATCAACCCATGTCGCAACCGTCACCAACCGGGTGTAGTTGAGCTCGCGCGGCACACCCTTGCCATCGATGCACGTCATGTGACCCTGCACTGGGCCGCACTGGCTGCCAGCGCGGGTGTTCATGCGTGCTACCTTGGCGATGTCCAGGTTCTGGGAGTATTCGTAGGTAACAGCAAGGCTTCGTAATCTTCAACCGATGTTGCCGTTGGCAAGCGCTCCAGTGCGTGGCGCAGCCACGCATAGGGCTCTTGGCCGTTGGCTTTGGCACTCTCGACCAAGCTGTAAAGTTGAGCACTGGCCTTCGCGCCCTTGGGCGTATCGCTGAACAACCAGTTCTTTCTTCCGATCACGAACGGGCGAATCGCGCGCTCCGCGGCGTTGTTGTCGAGCGGCAGGTAGCCTTCCTCGACGTATCGCTCCAGCTTGCTCCAGTTACTTGCGAGATAACTGATGGCTTTGCCCAGGGCGTTCTGAGCAGTGACCTGTGGCTGCGTCTTGTCGATCCAGCTTTTCAACTGAGCCAGTACTGGCAGGCTTCGTTCGTGACGACCGATCTTGCGTTCAGCGTCAGCGCAGTCTTTGAGATCGCGTTCGATGCCGTAGAGCTTGTTGATCAGATTCAGCGCGATGTCCGCGCGCCCCGTTTTACCTTTGGGTTGCACTTTCTGTGCTTCAACGAACTTGCGACGAGCATGGGCCCAGCATCCCAAACGCTCAACTCCTGCTTGGGCGCCCAGTGCGTTGTAACCGGCATAATCATCGGTCATGACGTAGCCACGATAGCCATCGAGCAGGCGCGTAGGCACCTCCTGCGCTCGGCTGGTGGAGTAGTCAAAAAGAATCACCGGCTGATCCGGTGGGCCTCCGGTTTGCACCCACATCCACGCCTGGCTCTCTGGCTCGCGGTCAGGTTCTTTCAACACCTGTACCCGTGTTTCATCGCAGTGGATGACGCGACTGGCCAGCAGGCTGTCGCGCATCAGATTCAGCAGTGGTTGCAAGTGCTCGCCGCACTGGATAACCCAGCGTGCCAAGGTCTGGCGAGGGATATCGATGCCGTGGCGGCCCAGTACTTTTTCAAAGCGGTGAAGCGGCAAGCCATCCACATATTTGGTGGTCAGCAACATCGCCAGAACGCTCGGGCTGGCCATGCTTTTTTCAATCAGCGGAGCTGGCTTGTCCGCAGTGACCGGAGCAGCTTCGCAGTCGCGGCAACCATAGACTTTACGGACGTGTTTGATGACACGGATCTGCATCGGCACGATGTCAAGCTGCTCGCTGATCTCCTCGCCAATGGCGTGTTTGCGGCAACCGCAGACACAGGTCAGTTCGTGCTCGGGCAGTTCGTGGATGACCTCGATGCGCGGCAGATCGGAAGGCAGTGGCGGTGCGCGATCGCACCATGTGGGTGCTCGAAGCTGGTACCACTTGCAGAATCAGCCCCGCCAACAGGAGCTGGGGAGCTAATTCCAGAACGGCTTAAAGACTAAGTTTTTGCCGCTTTTGAATTACTGAGGGCTGACTGCCAGCAAACGCTGGTGGCTTATGGTGTCAAGGAACTCCGCAATATTATTTTGCACTGCACGATTCAGCGACTCACGCATGCGAGTCATGCCTGAGAACGCATAGTCGCCAGGAACCACTCCTTTGGTAAACACCGTCCGCTGGTAGAGCACCTTACCGGTCTTGCGAGAAACGATGGTGTACTCTGCGTTGGCCGAGGTCGTCATCGAGATCCCGCCCAATGGTGGCTCAAGCTGCTTTACCTTCACGAACAAGTTCACCTTCTCAGAGGCATCGTCCTGGAAGACAGCAGATTTATTGATGGCCTCTTCAAGGGATTTCTCCCAGAGTAGGGGAAAGCCCTCTCCAAACGTAGGGATATCGCCGGTCTGCTCTTTTGGCGAAGCATATGACACAGACACGGCCTTGAGCTCGGCGTCTTGCTTTATGACTGCAGGTTCAACAGTGGGAAGGGAAAAGTTAGTCGGCGGCGCAGAGGTGCAGCCGGACATCATCAGTGCAACCGCTGCGACCCAAAGAAACGCTTTCATGGACACTCCTATTAGTGGTTATCTTCCTGAACTGCATCATACCGGATGCTGTGATATTGATACGCCATTATTGGTGTGCTTGCCGTTGAGCATGCTGGCTTCTACGGAGCATGTGGAGATGGTTTTTTGCGAACGTGGAGGGGGGGAGCGTCCAAGCTGAAGGGGGTTGGTTAATGATGAGACCGGTGTTGGCTGCGTGCGCCTTTACCGGCTTGGGCGTGCCGCTCTGCGGACGGCTGTCGTAAAAACAGCAGTATTGGTGTCATCACTGGTCTGTGGAGAGGGACTGGGTTTCGACTGCGCTGTGCTCATGGACGAGCAGGTCATGGTCTATTGGATGGCTAATCCTACGACCACCGCGTGCGCTGCTCTGTCGTTTGATAGGTCAGAAGCTCGAACTCGTCTTGGCGCTTCCTCAGCTTAAAAAAATGCGAGGACACAAAGGTGTTCCTCGCACGGTATTGCGGGATAAATCACTGGTTGGGGATAGTGACGTAGATGTTGTCGCCTTTGGATTGAATGGTGATGCGAAGCTCGTTGCCATTGTCGAGCAAGGCGTGACCGGTGTAGAAGTCCGATTTCGGCTCATCGTCAATCGTCACAGCAACGCAGGTAGCGCCCTGAGAATATTGCGTCTTGATGATTTTGGTTACGACCGGACAGGCAGCGTCCGCGATGGCTTTGTCGCCGCCCAAAGTCTCCACCCCAAGGGACAGCGCAAATGCTCTCAGCCAGCCAAAAAAGTAAATCTTGCGCTTGTCGCTGAGGAGCCTGGCTCGTTTCCACAGGTAGACCGGAACGACGGCGGCCCAGAAGCTCTCTGGCGCTTTATGGCCGGCAGCTTTCAAACGGCGTTCATCCAAAACACACAGCACAACGTTCGCGAGAAACGCTAGCCATCAAAGGCTTTTTCCGGTTTTGTATTGAAGCAAGGCGACCGCGATTGGCACTAGCACGACCGCCCAGACAAACCGGTTGTCCACGTCCTTCGCAGCGAGGGGTGGAGGTTCATTGGCTGTGACCGGCGCAGGCGGAATGGAGCTCGCCAGTTCAGTCTCGCCCTTGATCCTTTTCCTAGCCTAGGACTTGAGATTAGCGACGATTTTTCTTCAATTATGTTGGGCGGAAGCCTCCTACAACCCTAGAGGCAGTCGACAGGGCTTTGGCTGTATTGTGGCGGTTGAGGATTGACGAATGCATGGCGCCACAGCCAAGTTGAATGAAAATTGAACGCAGCAGACATCGTTACTCTCCCTGCAGTGTCACTTCAGCCAGCGTCTACTAAAATTGACCCCAAATGCCGTCGTCGCTGTAACCTAGCGCACTCTCAATGATCGAGAAGTAGGTATACAAATACCCAAACTAGGCGGCCAATACCGCGGCATTGTCGTTGCCGGCATCCGAAGCTTGGTGGCCGTCTCGCTCATTGTCATGCCCTGAACTTTACACGAGAGCACCGCTGCCAATTTTTGCTGGTTAACCTTAGCTCCGGCAGGTCGAGATACGAGCTGGCTTCCGCGCCGCCGTCGACCCTGGATGACCCGGCGATTCTGCAGGAGGTCGCGCAGGTGCTAAGCGCTGACTGACAGGGCGAAGCCTTCTTCGGCAGTCGGTACGCTGAAATACCGGCTGATCAGCTCGAACTGTTCGTCGCTGGCGGCGAAGTCATGCTCGCCGGCGGCGTTGCGCTGGCGCAGGCGCGCCTTGCAGGTCTCGTCGGGCACATCGAGCACATGCAGCACATGGGCAGCGCCGCTGGCTTCGAACAGGCCGCGCATCCATTGGCGATTGGCCGGGGTGTTGGCGGGAAAGTCCAGCACCACATTCACGCCCAATCGCAGCAGGGCCTGGACATGCGGGCCGATGGCCTCGCGCAGCAGGGCGGCGCAGCGCACATAGTCGGCCACGCTGTGCATCTGGTCCTTGTACAAGCGCGCCAGCCACAGGTCTTCGCTCAGGCGCACGGTATTCGGTGCCTCGGCCAGGCGTGCGGCCAGGGTCGATTTTCCGGAAGCGATCTTGCCGCAGAGCAGGTGCAGGGTTGCCATGTCGGATCTTCCTTGGTCGTGAAGCCACGCATCACCGTGGGCGCGTCAGGGATGGTTCTGCTTGAGCTGGCCCAGCCGGCTGCGGGTACGTGCCAGGTCAATGGCCTGGCCCGCGAGGCTTTCGGCCAAGGGGCGCTCGCTGATCAGCATCAAGCGCTTGTCCTGATCGTAAAGCACATCGATCAGGTTGATAAAGCGCTGTTGCACGGCAATCGAGCAATCATCCAGCAATGGCAGGTGGTCGATGATCCAGGTGTCGAAACGACCGCTCAGGTCCAGGTAGTCCATCACCGCCGTGGGCTGTTCGCAGATGTCGTCGAAGTCAAAGCGAATGGTGCGCTCATGGCTCATGCGCGCGCGTAGCTGGCGCTTTCCCACGGCCAGCGGGAAGGGCGGCAGGTCGGCCGGCGGCAGGTCCAGGGCCTGGCGCTGCTGGGGCGTGCCCGGCCACACGTAGTGGCCCTGGGTGAAACGCTGTTCGCTGGCGGCGCTGGGCAGGGCCCGGTAATCCTGGGCGCCGCCCACTTCCATCACCTGCATCTGCGCGTTCATCAGGCGGATCACCGGCAGGAAGCGCTCGTGGTACAGCGGGTTGGGCAGCAGGCCTTCCGGCGCATAGTTGGACGTTACCACCAGGAATATCCCGCGGGCATCCAGGGCCTTGAACAGCCGGGTCAGCAGCATGGCATCGCCAATGTCATGCACATGAAATTCGTCGAAGCACAGCACCCGGCAATCGCCGAGCAACTCATTCAGCGTGGTCTCCAGCGCATCGGCCTGTTCGCGGTTGCGGAACATGCCTTCATGCAGCCTGGCGAAAAAATCATGGAAGTGCAGCCGGCGCTTGCGGGTAATGGGCATGGCCTGGAAAAAGCCGTCCAGCAGCCAGCTCTTGCCGCGCCCCACTGCGCCATGCAGGTACAGGCTGCGTGGCTGCGTAGCGTCTTCCTGCAACAACGGTTCGACCCGCTCGGCCATGCTGTCGATAACCTGCTGCTGGCCCTGGCTGAGGGTGAATCCTTGCTGCTGGGCCTTGTGCTGGAAGTACTCGGTAATCTGCGTCCCACGGCCCAGATGGCGACGGCCCAGGGCGTTCCCCAGGCGGGATTTGAACCAGGATTTCTTTGGCGGTAAGGCGGCCAAGGGGCATTCCTCATGCAAAACGGAAAGGCCCACGGTGGGCCGTGGCGGGTATTTAAGCAAATGGGGCAGGGGACGGGCTAGCGTGGGTGGGGAAGGGGTGGGCGGTTGTCGGACATTGGTGGCCTGTATGCACGGCGGTCGTTGGTCACCGTTCGGGTACCCGTATGCCTTCCAGGGCTATGCAGGCCAGTTTCGCCAAGCGCCCATCAATGGCCCAGTCCTGGCAGCGCCAGACTGACGCCCAATCCGATCAGTGCGGTACCGATCACCTTGTCGACGATATGCTGCTTGGCCAGCAGGCGCTGGCGTAGTGCCTCGGCTGAAAAGAATACAGCCACGAAGCTGAACCACACCCAGTGTGCGGCTGACATAAATAGGCCATAAGCGAAGTTGATCGCCAGACTGTTGTTGATCTGCACCACCTGGCTGTAAGTGGCAACCACGAACAGCATTGTCTTGGGGTTGAGCGCATTGGTCAGAAAGCCCATTGCGAAGGCCTTGCCGGCGGAGGGGCGCTGGCCGGTGGCGTGGCCCAGTTGCAGAGTCGACCTGCTGGTCAAGGACTTCCAGCCCACGTAGATCAAATAAGCGGCGCCGAGGATCTTCATGGCTACAAACAAGATCGGGGAGCGTGTGATGATCAGGGCGATGCCCAAAACGGTGTAAAACACATGCACCTGCACCCCGCAGGCGATTCCGAAGGCAGCCATGAGCCCGCTGCTGCGTCCATAGGCATAGCTATTGCGGGTCACCATTGCGAAGTCCGGGCCTGGACTGATCACCGCGAGAATCGTGATGGCGGCTACCGCTATCAACTCGTTCATGAAAAGCTCCTGAGCGGCGTGGGCCAGCCATGCCGTTGTATGGGTCAACGTCTGTGGAAGGTGATGACAAGCACGTGACGATTGCCGGGGTACGGGATTCCCAGGCTCACCATTGGGTGCGGGGCGAGGAAAAGCTTGCCCATTGGCTGGCAAAATTAAAAACGATTTATAGTTGTCCAAATCTGTGAGAAATCATCGCGTATATGAAACTGCCCGCCCTGACCTCTTTTCATTTTTTCACGGTAGCCGCACGGACTGAGAGCTTCGTCCAGGCGGCCCACCTGCTGAACGTTACCCACGGTGCCGTGAGCCGCCAGGTGCGGGCATTGGAGGAGGCTATTGGCGTCGAGCTGTTTGAGCGGCGCAACCGTGCCATATTCCTCAACACGGCTGGTGAGCAGCTGTACAAAGTAACCGGCCCCTTCTTCGAGCAACTTGAAACTACCGTGTACAGGCTGCAGCGCGAGTCTCGCGAGGAAGTGCTGGTGGTGTCCTGTGAGCCGACCATTGCCATGAAATGGCTTATTCCGCGCCTGCCGGATTTCCACGCTGCGCACCCAAATGTGCAATTGCAGCTGTTGGCGGCTGGAGGGCCGATAGATTTTGCTCGCTCGGGTGCTGACGTAGCGGTGCGTCGAGACGACTTCTATTGGGACAGGTCGATCCACTGTGAAACTATCTGCGAAGAATGGATCGGCCCCGTCTGTAGTCCCTCACTCTGGCTGGAGGGCCAACAGCTTGATGGGATGCGATTGTTGCGAAGCAAGACCCGACCGCTCGCTTGGGATAATTGGATGCAGCTGGCAGATGTAGCGGTGCCGAATTCGACGAAGCTGGAGTATGAGCATTTCTACCTGTGCATCCAGGCGGCAGCGGCTGGGCTGGGCGTCAGCATGTCGTCATCGCTGATGGTCCAGGATGAGCTGGAATCCGGGCAGCTTATTGCTCCGTTCGGTTTCAGGCGCGATGGCTCAAAGTACTGCCTTCTATCGCCACGCCACTTCAAGGACAGCTACAAATGCACAATATTCTTTGAGTGGGTCACCGCTCAGATGGGGCAAAGCATCCGCTGGGCGGAAGGGCGTTGATGCTCCATTCTCGATCTTTCTCGTTGGCCAGGCATCCATCGCAAGACGGCGTTCGAACTTGCCCCCGAACAACTACGCACGCGGGCTGCATAAATGGATAGAAATCAACTGCCACCTGGTTCCGACTGGGTGGTACGCAACCTCCAACCGGGTCGTATCGAGCGCATCGAAGCGTGGTTTGGCGGTCATGGCTATGATCCTCACCGCCACGACACTTACTCCATAGGACGTACCCTTTCTGGTGTGCAGAGCTTTCACTACAAGGGAGCCCTGTGTCATGGCATGCCAGGCAACACCTTGATCTTGCATCCGGATGAATTGCATGACGGCATGGCAGGAACCGAGGCAGGTTTTCGCTACCGCATGGCATACGTCGACCCGGCTTTAATCCAGCAGGTGCTTGGCGGTGAACCTTTGCCCTACATTGCGGGCGGCCTATCGAGCGATCTTCGCTTATATCGGGCGACTGAATCATTCGTGCAGGCTATGGATCATTCTCTGGACCCGCTGGAAGAGGAGGACGCACTGTTCGATCTTGCAATGGCCCTGAGGGCGGTCGCAGGCAAACCTCGTGGGCGCAAACGTCTGGATTACCGCGCCGCCGAGCGAGCCAGGGAGTTCATCCTGGAGCATCTCCACCTAGGCATCACCCTTGAGATGCTCGAACAGGCCAGCGGGCGTGAACGGTGGAGCCTGTCGCGTGACTTTCGGGTGCTTTATGGCACCAGCCCCTATCGGTTCGTGACCCTGCGCCGATTAGATCAATTCCGTGCTCTGATCCTTGATGGATTCACACTGGTTGATGCGGCGCTGGCCACCGGGTTCCATGACCAAAGTCATATGACGCGTCACTTCACCCGTTGCTATGGCGTTTCACCCTTGCGTTGGCTCGAGCGGTTGCGCGGTCATCGTCAACTTGCAGGATCGTACAAGCGTAGTTAATGCTTCATTCGCTAGCCTGACAACTCACCTATCAGAGGATTCATCATGGCTCAGTCACAGCATCCAGCACTACCTGTCAATCTCGCGCAAAAGGCTTCGCTCATCGATCAGCCGTGGAGCCCGAGAGTAGTGGCAGAGATGAACGACTACCAATTCAAGGTCGTGCGTATCGAGGGTGAATTTATTTGGCATTCACATCCGGAAACAGACGAGGCATTTCTGGTGCTGGACGGCACCCTGCGCATCGACCTTCCGGATGGCCCAGTGTATGTGGCGCCGGGTGAATTGTATGTCGTCCCTCGTGGAACAGAGCATAGGACCGCCGCCGAAGGCGAAGCCAAGCTGATGATGATCGAACCCAGAGGTATCTTGAATACCGGTCACGAAGGCGGGGACCGTACCGCGCTAAATGATCTATGGATTTGAAAGGCTGGCGCTGCCTTCCCTGCTGAAATGAGGCGCCGAGTGAAATCAGCGCCCATCCAGATGCGTCAACCCCGTGAGTGTATCGGCGATCTTCTTGGTGCGCTGCGACGTTCCCTCGGTCATGCGGCTGGAGTTTTCCAGGTCGCCCAGCAGCTGCTTCAGCGTGCCTACCGAGCTGGACTGTTCCTCGATCTGGGAGGCGACTTTCTGAATTTCCCCCGACAATGCATCGATGTCCACACCGATTTCCCCGGCGTTCTTGCGGGTGATTTCCGCCAGTTTGCGCACCTCGTCCGCGACCACGGCAAAGCCTCGGCCGGTTTCGCCGGCGCGGGCGGCTTCGATGGCGGCGTTCAGGGCCAGCAGGTTGGTTTGCCCGGCAATCTGCTGGATGACCTGCACGATGGACTGGATGCGCAGGCTCGATTGCGCCAGGTCGCGGGCGCTGCCCACCACCTCGTCGGCGTGGCTGGACAGCCCGGCAACGGTGCTGCCGGCCTGGGCGGTGACGCTGTTCTGGTGGTCGATGGTGCTGGTCAGGTCGTCCATGGACAGGTGCAGCTCACCCGAGTAGTGCTGCAACTGCCGGGCGATTTCTTCCTGCTGTTCGGTGGCCTGGGACAGCACGGTGCCCAGGTCGGCCAGGCCGCTGAACACCGGTTGCACGCTGGCGTCCAGGCCCTGGGTGTCCAGGCTGCTGGTGTAGTGGTGGGCTTTGAAGGCCTCTATCTGCTTGACCACCACGCGGTTCAGGCCGGCCAGTTTCTGGATTTGCCGGCGCAGGAAGAACGCCTTGAATTCGCCATAGTGGCTGGCGAAACGGTCGATGTAGTCATCGCTGAAGGTCGCGCCCTTGGCCACCTTGAAAAAGAAGATCGCCGTGAGGGTCTGATTCAGGTTCAGGCCCAGAATTTCGCCGAACGTCGAGAAGCCGGCCACGGGCACGTCGCCGAACACCCCGGTCATTTCCCCCAGTTTGCCGGCGTTGTTGGCGCGGCGCAGGATGCAGTCGTTCAGCAGGCCCACCACCGGCTGGCCGCCCTTGCCTTGCAGGAAACGCTGGAAGTCCCGCTGGGTGGCATCGCGCAGCGAGGTGCGTTTGACCATCACCAGTTCCTCGCCGGGTGCGACGTCGCAGAACAGGTGAATGGTTTCCCGCGCATAGTCGATACGGGCGATGGAGCGTACGAACAGTTCCTCGCCCACGCGGATGGCGAAGGAGTATTCGGCCAGGTATTTCTCCAGCTGGTTGGGCGCGCATTTGAACGCATCGCACAGCGCCGTGACCATGGTCTTGATGTTGCCCGCGGCGTCGAACACCTGGTGGATATAGCGTTCTTCCAGGGACGCCGTCAGCACGCTGAACGATAGCGGCGTGGGTTCGAAGTTCTGACTTTTGAACACGCCGAACCGTACCTGCGGCGCGCACTTGAGGAAGACGATCTGGGCGTGGTTCTGGTAGCTGCGCTGGCCATCGTGCAGCAGGGTTTTCTGGAAGTCGTCCTTGCCACCGGCCGAGCCGCCGACGAACAGGCACGGAAACCGACCCGACTCGTACAAGGCTTCCATGAAGAATGATTCGGAGGCCGACAGCCCGTCGAACAGCACGTAGGCCAGGGTGTCGCGGCTATCGAGCGGCAGGTTCACGCGGGTGCGCTTGAGCTCGCCCACCAGCTTGTCGATACGCTCGCGCATGTTCAGGCGCTTGCCGTTGCCACGGATGTCTTCGCTGAGCAGCGGCACGCTGACCAGCTCGGCGGCGGCGATCAGGCTGGCGTCGAACAGTTGCAGTACGATCCGGTCCCAGTTGCCCTGTGCGGCGCAATACAGGCTGTCATTGGCGCTGGTCAGCTCGCCCGCCGTGGTGCACAGGCTCAGGGTGGCTTGGGGAAAACGCTGGCGCACCTGGCGCGCAACAGCGTCCAGGTCAAGGTGCGGCGAAACGAAACCGGCAATGAAGGTCGGGGTCAGGTGCACAGCCTGGAGGTTGCTTGCCAGGCTGCTGAAGGTACTCACCACACTGGCGGTCCCGGGGGCGGCCGATGCAGCCTGACGGAGAAAGCGGAAGGGGTTCATCGGGTCGGGACCTATAGGCGGCATTGAGAAAAAAAGGTGAACAGGTGCGTGCCTCATCTACTGCATCGACCTGGCGGGCCGAGACTTGACAGGACCAGTACGAAGGTAGGACAAGCGGCTGGCTGAATCGATTCATCGTGCTGCTTATGATGAGACTCGTGGCCGGCTGGTCACGCATCAGAATAGACAAGAAGCCACCGCGTTCCAGGCGGTACCCCGCGCCCGGCGTGGCCTCGCCAGGTATCAATATGCTGACCAAGCTGGCAACTTGCGTCTCGGCTGCTAGCCTGCACTTCACGGATGAGCGCCTCGAAAGGATTGAGGAAGTGAACGGACGAACGATTGTCGCGGTGCTGGGCCTGATGCTCGGTGACGCGGCCCTGGCCAGCCAGCAGTTGCAGGTGGAGGTACGGGTCAACGTGCAGCGCGGCTGCGTGTTACTGGGCCAGCCCGGTGACGCCGGGCCGCAGAGCCTGGGGGTGTTGGACTTCGGTAGCACCGCGCGGCTGGATGCGCCTGGCGGCCCGTTGTCCGCCGAACTGCCGGCCACCCGCTTGCCGCGCCTGGAATGCAACCCCGATACCGCTTACCAGGTGCAAGTGGACGGCGGCCAGCACGGTGGGGTAGGCGAGGTTCGCTACCTGGCCGCCAGTGGCGCCCGGCCCATTCCCTACCGGTTGTACAGCGACCCGGCCCGGCGTGTGCCGTTTGCCGTGGACCAACCTCTGAGCGGGCGCGTCCCCGCCACCGGTACCCTCGAATTACCGCTGTACGCCCGCATCGAACCGCTGGCCCAGGTGCCCCGCGCCGGTCAGTACAGCGACCTGCTGAAAGTGACGGTCTCGTGGTGAGCGTTCGCCTGGCGCTGAGCGCCACCCTGATCACCACCAGCGCCGTGGCCGACCCCGCCGTGGCGGCGCTCAGCGGGCAGATCCAGGCGCGCCTGACCATCACCGCCGGCTGCGAGATCAGCAGCGCAGGCAGCACCGTGCCCAGCGGCAGCATGGGCAACCTTGATTTTGGCGACCAGGGCCCGACCTGGACCGCCCCCATCGGCGCCAGCGTCAGCAGTGGCAGCAATGCCCTGCAGGTGGCCTGCAACCCGTCGGTCACCGGGTTCAGCGTGACCATCGACGGTGGCACCAACGGCGACGGCACCACCCGGCGCCTGAGCAATGGCAGCCGCACCATTGCGTATCAGCTCTACCTGAATGCCGCCGGCACCGAGCGTTATTCCATCGGCGAGCAGAAAACCTTTGCCGTCCACCGCGACGGGCAGATTCCCATCCCCATCTTCGGTGCCGTGGTGGCCAATACCAGCGCGCTGCCGGCCGGGGTTTACAGCGACACCCTGCGAGTGACTCTGGACTGGTAACGAAAAAGGAGTGAATCATGCACGCACAGGTTCTACGTACTGCCGCAAGCTTGCCCGCCCTGGCTTTGTGGCTGGCTTTGATCCCGGCCGCCCAGGCGGCTACCACCGTCACAGGCCAGGTGACCGCCAGCCTGGTGCTGACCAGCAGTTGCCAGGTCAACGGCGTGGCCGGCAGCACCAACCTCAATTTCGGTACCTTGAACTTCGGCACCACCAGCAGCCTGTTTACCCAGGCCAGCAGCCAGGTGCTCAGCGGCGGTGGTGGGGCCATGTCCATCCTGTGCTCATCGGGCACCGCGCCGGTGATCAAGGTGCGCGGAGGCACCCATGACGGCCAGGCCACCGGCGGTACCCGTGCACTGGCCGACGGCGCAGGGCATTTCGTGCCCTATGACTTCTTCACCGACACCGGTTTCTCCAACCTGCTGGCCATCGACGGGACCATCAGCCTGGCCACCAGCACCGGCGTGGCCCAGACCGTCAACCTCTACGGCAAGGCCACCGGCGTGGCCGGGCTACCGGCGGGCACCTACACCGATACGGTCGCGGTCGAGCTGACCTTCTGAGCCATGAGCCTGGCACAGGGAGTGCTCGCAGGCGGGCTGGCGCTGGCGGGCCTGGCCGCGGCCTGGCCGCTGGACGCTGCCACGTCCAGCAGTTTCCAGGTCAGTGCCACCGTCAGTACCGGCTGCCTGGTGGTGGGCGGGGGCAGCAACTACGGCACCCTGAATTTCGGCAGTTGGTCGGCGCTGGCCACCGGCACGGCCACGGCAGCGGTACCGGGAACCGGCGTCACGCTGCAGTGCACGCCCGGGGTCACCCTGAACATGAAGGTGGATGGCGGCCAGAATGCCGGCACGTCGCGCAACCTCAAGGCCGGTAGCGCGCTGCTGGCCTACCAGTTGTACCGCGACGCGGCCTACAGCCAGAGCCTGGGGATCAGCCAGAGCGTGACGGTGGCTTATGCCGATTCAACCAACATCAGCCTGCCGATCTACGGCCGGTTGAGCCTGCCGGGCAACCTGCCGGCCGGTAGTTACAGCGATGTGTTGCAAGTGGAGTTGTCCTGGTAGACCGGGACGGCAGTCGAAGGGGCAGGGTGGGGTAAGGTTATGTGGCGTTGCTGGGCAAGTGCAGTATGTGCAATGTGGTTGCCGTTCACGACCCAGGCGGCCAGTTCGGTATTGATCTGGCCCATCGACCCGGTGCTTGAGGCCGATCAGCAGGCCAGTGCGCTCTGGCTGGAAAACCGCGGCACCGAAGCCGCCAACCTGCAAATCCGTGTGTTCGCCTGGAACCAGACCGGCTTCGACGACCAGTACCAGAACCAGCGCGACGTGATCGGCAGCCCGCCGGTGGCGCACATCGAGCCGGGACAGAAGCAATTGGTGCGACTGACCCGCACCCGGGAAGTGCCGCCAGGCCAGGAGCTGGCCTACCGCATCATCATCGACGAAATTCCCGCTGCCCAGGCGCCAGGGCAGGACGGCCAGGGCAAGACTGCCGCGGCCATCCGTTTCCAGATGCGCTATTCAGTGCCGCTGTTCGCCTATGGCGCGGGGTTGTGGAGCAAACCCGACCCCAGCCGCGAGCGTGACCCCCAGACCGCAGGCGCCCCGGCGTTGACCTGGCGCACGGTGAGCGAAGGCCAGAAGCGTTTCGTCGAGATCCGCAACCAGGGGCCGGTACATGCGCGCCTCACCGACGTGGTAGCCCAGGAGGGCGCCCAGCATCGGCCGTTGGGTGAAGGTTTGCTGGGCTATGTGCTGCCTGGCGCCAGCATGCGCTGGCCGATACCCGAACCGGTCGCCCAGGTTTCAGTGCTGCAAGGGCGCATCAATGGCGCCGAGGCACTCCAGCCCCTGGCGCCGGCGCATTGACCCGGTTCGCCACATGCCCCGCCTGACAAGGGAGACCGTCCATCCATGGACCCAAAGCGGCCGTGACCCGGCCCAGCGCAGGAGCGCACCCGTCATGCCGTTTGCGGCGCCCCTGGCTGGCCCTGGGCTGGTTGCTGTACCCCTTCGCCAGCCTGGCCGGCGAACTGCCCCCACCACCCACGGGCCTGGAGGCCGTGGCTGATGCGCCCTTGTACCTGGAACTGGTGGTCAACCAGATGAGCACCGGCCGCGTGGTGCAGGTGCAGCAGCGTGCCGGGCAGTTGTACCTGCCCCTGGCCGACCTGCAGGCCAGCGGCCTGAAGCTGCCCGGCGTGACCGGCCCGGAAGTCGCACTGGACGGTGTGCGTGGCCTGCACACCGACTACGACAGCCAAGGCCAGCGCCTATTGCTGCAAGTACCCCCAGACTGGCTGCCGGCGCAGCGCATCGGCAGCACCCAGGCCTACCCGCGCACCCAGGCCATGAGCAGTTTTGGCGCGCTGTTCAACTATGACCTGTACCTCAACGACACCGATGACCAGGGCCGCTACCTGGCGGCCTACAACGAACTGCGGGTGTTCGATGGCTGGGGTACGTTGTCGACCACCGGCCAGTTCCGCCAGAACCTGGGCGGCACGGCCTATGCCGACACCAGCCGCTTTCGCCGCTACGACACCACCTGGCGTTACAGCGACGATGACAGGCTACTGACCCTGGAAGCCGGTGACCTGGTCAGTGGTTCGCTGCCCTGGAGCAATTCGATACGCCTGGGTGGGGTGCAACTGTCGCGCGACTTCTCGGTGCGCCCGGACCTGGTGACGTACCCGCTGCCTGCCTTCGCCGGTGAAGCCGCGGTACCCTCCTCGGTAGACCTGTTCATCAACGGCTACAAGGCCACCAGCGCGGAGCTGCAACCGGGCCCCTACACCCTCACCAACGTGCCCTACATCAATGGCGCCGGGGAAGCGGTGGTGGTGACCACTGATGCGCTGGGCCGGCAGGTCTCCACCACCTTGCCGTTCTACGTCACCAGCACGCTGCTGCAGAAAGGCCTGATGGACTTCTCCGTGGCGGCCGGCAGCGTGCGCCGCGACTACGGCCTGCGCGATTTCGCCTACGGCCCGGGGGCCACCACCGGCAGCGTGCGCTACGGCCTCACCGACGCCTTCACCCTGGAAGGCCACGCCGAGGCGGCCCAGTCGCTGAGCCTGGCCGGGGTAGGGGGCAACCTGCGCCTGGGGACCTTTGGGGTACTGAACAGCGCCGTCAGCCAGAGCCGGTACGATGGCCTCGGCGGCCAGCAGTACAGCCTGGGTTATCAGTACAGCAGCCCGCGCTGGAGCTTCAATTACCAGCGCCTGCAACGGCACGATGATTACGCCGACCTGACTCTGGTGGACGCGCCCTACACGCGCATGAGCCAGCGCAGCGAACAGGTGACCCTCAGCGTCAACCTGGAACGCTATGGCAGCCTGGGCGCCGGCTATTTCGACGTGCGCGCAGGCGATGCCTCGCGCACCCGCTTGCTCAACCTCACCTGGAGCAAACCACTGTGGGGCAACAGCAGCTTCTACCTGTCGGCCAACCACGAGGTCGGCGCCAGCACCTGGGCGGTCCAGGCCCAGGTAGTGATCCCCATCGACCTGCGCGGCAACCTCAGCCTGGGTATCGAACGCAACCAGCAGGGCCAGACCCAGCAGCGGGTCAACTACAGTCATGCCGTGCCTACCGAGGGCGGCCTGGGCTACAACCTGGGCTACGCGACCGGTGACCAGCCTACCTACCGCCAAGCCGACCTGACGTGGCGCCTGCAGTCGGTGCAACTGCAGGCCGGTGCGTACGGCACGGGCGATCAGACGACCAAATGGGCTGACGCCAGTGGCTCGCTGGTGTGGATGGACGGTGGCGTGTACGCCGCCAACCGGATCGACGACGCCTTCGTGCTGGTCAGCACCGACGGTTACGCGGGCATCCCGGTGAACTACGAAAACCAGCGCGTGGGCGCCACCGACAGCGGCGGCCACCTGCTGGTGCCGTGGACCAGCGGCTACTACCGCGGCAAATACGAGATCGACCCCCTCAACCTGCCGGCCAACGTGCGCAGCCCCTCGGTGGAACAGCGGGTGGCGGTACGCCGAGGCAGCGGCTACCTGGTGGAATTTCCACTGACGCGGGTAGTGGCGGCCAGCCTGGTCCTGGTCGATGCCAACAGGCAAGAGCTGGTGCTGGGCAGCAATGTGCTGCATGAGCAAAGCGGCGGCCGCACGGTGGTGGGGTGGGACGGCCTGGTCTACCTGGAAAATCTCGAGGCCCACAACAGCCTGCTGGTGACCCGCGGCGATGGCAGCCAGTGCCGTGTGCAGTTCGACCTGGACGTGGCGCAGCACGGTGATGTGCCGTTGCTGGGGCCGTTGGTGTGCCAATGAGCACCGGGTTGCTCTCTCATCGCTCTGCAGGCTTGTGGGGGCTGGGCCTTGGGCTTCTGCTCTGCACGAGCACCGCCCACGCCCTGTGCAGCGTCACCGCGCCGGTATCCCCCACCTTCGGCCAGGTCAGTTCAGTGCTGGTGCGCACCACCGTCCAGGCCACCTCTACCACCAGCGGCGCCCTGACCTGCACCGGCTCGCTGCTGACCCTGCTGGGGGCCAACGACCACTTCTACCTCACCGTCACCTCCAGCAAGACTGGCCTGCAGGTGGGCAGCAGTGGGGCGGTCATCGGCTACACCCTGTACGCCAACAACAGCACCAGCTACCCCATCACTCGCGGTACCCCGTTCGACTTCGCCCGCAACTCGCTGATCGACCTGCTAGGCCTGCTGGGCAGCAGCACACCCAAATCCGTGCCGCTGTACCTGCGCACCACGGTGGGCAGCAACGTGCCAGCGGGCCTCTATACCGAAGACCTGACCCTGGCCTGGAGCTGGAACTATTGCTCGGGGATTGGCATCGGCGCCATCTGCCTGGGCCGGGACATCGGCTCAGGCTCCGCCACCCTGACCGTCACCCTGCAGGTGACCAACGACTGCCAGATCACCGCCCCGGACCTGGCGTTCGGCAGCGCGCCGCTGGTGATCGGCTTCGCCACGGTGAACAGCAGCGTCAGCATCTCCTGCACCCTGGGCAGCGCCTACACCGTGGGGCTGAGCGACGGTGGCCACCCGGTAAGCGCCGGCGGGCGACGGCGCATGGTGTCGGGCAGCAACTACCTGGCGTATGACCTGTTCAAAGGCGCTGGCGCGGTGCGGTGGGGTAGCACCGGGGCAGGGCGGCGCAACAGCAGTGATGCCGAGGTGAACCCAGGCAATGGCACCGGGACGGGCAGCCAGGTGTTCAATTACAACGCCAAGGTCTACACCGACCAGGCCACGCCGCCGGCGGGGACGTATGTGGACAGTGTGATTGTGGATGTGGCGTTTTGAGGCGGAGGCGGTAGCCGAATATCCATATCAATTCCTGCGAATAAATCGGCGCTAATAGAGTCGTTGCGCAGCGGATTGGTACGCTAGGTTTGTGGATCAGGGCCTGATGAAATGCATTCCAGCAAAGGCCAGGCAAGGCCTGGCCGAGGCAGGATGTATTTCGTACAGAACCTGGTGAAGAGCTTTAAGCATCTTGTAGTTGATTGATGGTGTCCGACGGATGCCCTGCGAGGAGGCGATTATTCCGGTGTAGGAAAGCTCATTCAGAGTCTTGGGAATGGTCTTTCGCATTTATCGGATTTTTTCTATGTACAGCGTTTAGGAGTTTTTCATAATATTTTCTGGGCATTCAGATGCAAGTCGCCCTTCACGGTTCAATCGTCAGGTGGGGGGGCTATCGTATGCGGTCGTTCATTTTGAAATCACGACCGGGGCCTGGCATCTAAGATTATCAAAGGTGAACGTCCCGCTATCATTGGTTAGGTCGAAAGTTGTGTGTTCGGCAGTTCTGTAAGGTCTTTTAGTGATGACGGATAAGTCAATAGTAGTCTCAGGTGTTTCTAAATCATATGTGCGAAGGCAGGGTTTTTCGTTTGGTCTTTTCAATAGTAAGGTTGATAAATTTGTTGCGATTGATGATATTTCCTTTGTGGTCAAAAAAGGGGAGACTGTCGGGTTGGTGGGCGCTAACGGTGCAGGTAAGTCTACATTGTTGAAAATGATTTGTGGTATACATCGCCCGACCTCTGGGGAAGTTTCAGTTTTAGGGTTTGAGCCAGCCCGTCGAAAGCCCGCTTATCTGAGCAAGATTGGTGTAGTTTTCGGGCATAAAAGTTCGCTGTGGTGGGATCTCGCCGCGAAGATAAGCTTTGATACTTATCGAGATGTTTATACCATGGATAAATGTGTTTACGAGAAAAACCGTGAAGAGCTCTTCTCTGCTTTGGGCCTGCGAGCCGTTCTGGATAGGCCAGTAAGGAATTTGAGCTTGGGTGAGCGAGTAAAGTGCGAAATTGCACTTTCGCTTATGCATTCCCCGCAGATCTTGTTGTTAGACGAGCCAACACTTGGCTTGGACGTGGAATCAAAGTTTCAAATAAGGGATTATTTAAATTACCGAAGTGCCGAGCATGGAACGACGCTTATCCTGACGAGTCATGACTCCTTGGATATACAGGCATGTTGCCGTAGGTTGGTTGTTTTGGATAGGGGGCGGGTTGGGTACGACGGACCTTTGTCTGATTTTAGTAGGTGCAGTGGTATATCCGTTTACTGCATCGGTCTTCGCAACAAGGATGTGCTGGTGTATGGCAGGTTGCAAGAACTACAGGCGGTCTTAAGTCGTGCCGATGGATGCGGCTATGTGAGAGTAGATAAAGATGTCGTTCGTCTGGAAGTGAGTTCTCGAGCGAGATGTTTTGTGGAGGGTTATCTGTCGCAAAAGAAGATTTATTACTGGGATAGTGTGGAAAAGTCTTTGGATGATAGCTTTCTCAACTTTATTAGAAATAGTCGCGAGACGGGTGGAGAAGAGGAGGGTGACGAATGAGCGCCAAGGGCGCGATGTCACTAGTTAAAGCGGGGTTCTTGTCCGTTTACTGTGATAGGTCGATGCTGGTAGTTGATTTTTTTATAGCGACAAGCGTGCCATTTGTTATTCAGTTGCTGATTTGGAGTCGTGCAGTTTTTCCAGAAAATGAACTTCAGGAGACGTACGCGTTACCCGAAATTTATTTATATTACGCAGCCGCGCTCGCTTTGAACAGGTTGAACAATGCGTATGATTTGATCGCTCGTATCTCCGGTCATGTGAGCCATGGTCTGATTGAGTGCTTTCAAGTGAAGCCTGTAAGTTATATGCTTTATAATGCGGCTTTGTTTTTTGGGGAGAGCTTGCTTTATTATGTTCCGCCTTTTATTGTCGCGGTTTTTGTTGTTTTTTATAAGGGGGAGGTGGTCGGGGCCGTTGGCTTTTTGTGCTTATTGCTACTAAGTCAGGTGTTATGTTTTTTATTGGGCTATGCGATTGCGGCATTTGTTTACTGGACCGTTAAGCCTGATGCCCTGCTGAGCCTGAATGTGATCATGTTCAGTGCTGCAAGCGGCGCGTTGTTACCTGTCGCATTTTGGCCGGGTTGGTTGCAGCCGGCGATGAGGTATAACCCTTTCCGATTAGCAATTGGCGGTCCGGCCGAGTTTTTAGTAAAGCCCTCAATGAGTCTTGCGCTTGAGTTGTTGAGTTTGTATGTGTATTGGGGGGCTGCGCTTTTGATATGGGTATTTGTCGTGTCGAAGGTTGTTCGGGTCAAATATGCGGGTGCTGGAGGTTAGCGATGTTTAGATGGATATGGAATTGTCTTCAGTCTGAAGTCAGGTATTTATTTAATTTAACCGGTCATGTTGCTGCTCTTGGTGTCTTCTATTTTTGTCAGCTAGTGTTTTTTGACGTTGTTTCAAGTTTTCTTGGAGGCGGCATATCGAAAAGTTGGCTGTTCACCATGCTGCTTTCTTATATTGTTGTTTCATTGGTCGTCAATTTTTTTTCTGCCTCTATTGAGGGTTTTTTTCAGCATCTTAGTCGTGGTCTTGGGGACCCGTTCCTCGTTAAGCCCGTTCCAATATGGTGGCTGCTCCTTTTCCGACAGTGCAAGCCCTCCTATCTTTTGGTCCTGGTTTGCGGGTGCATTATTGTTTGTATTTATGCGGACCTTGCTATTTTGATTCACTCTCCGGCTGGGTCGGCTCTCTGGGGGCTTTCGTTGGTTGTTGGGGTTGTTGCGAATTTGTCATTTCTTACTATGTTCTATTCTCTTACGTTTTTAACACAGAGGGACATGCCAGTCGATTATATTCACTCGGAGTTGAGCGCTTTTGCGATCGTGCCTGTTCCGTTTTTTTCAACGACTGTCACTAAGTTGCTAATAGGTGCGTTTCCTATGTTAGTTACCGCTTCGGTTTCTGCAAGCGTAGTTGGCAAGAGTGATGTTGCACTGTTTTTTGAATTTTTCTGGATTGTTTTTTTCCATGCCTGTGCGTCGGTCATGTTATTTCGGTCGTTGGCTAGGCGATTTGATGGTCTTGGCGGATAATGTGTGCCGCTCGCCGGGCTGCGACTGCCGCTACAGTGGAATTTGCAGCCCCTTCATCGCCACTTCAACCGGCGCGACCACGGCATAGTTGTACCCCGGCCCCGACCAGTAATCGGCCTGCAGTTCCCCCTCGCGCCGCGAACCGCGGGGCAGCAGCTTGTTGCCCGGGCCCGGCGGGCGGATGTAGAAGGTCACCCGCGCGCCTTGATCATCCTGGTACAACACCATGGCCGCGGGCCCCTGATCGGTACTCAGCAGCCTTGCCCCCACCGCCTTGAACCCGGCGCGCTCAAGGTCGGGCAAGCGTGCGGCATCCCGGAAGTAGCGGTCCAGCCAGGGCTGCACGCTGTCGCCGGCGCCGACCTTGAAGTCGGCGGGCAACACATCCTTTTCGGCAAACAAGCGGTAAGCCTGCAAGGCGTCCGTCATGGGCGCGACGCCGGGGCGCGCCTGCCAGCCGCCCACCGCGCCAACGGCCACCGCCAGCACCAGTGCGGCGGCGCGGCCCAGGTATTGCTGGTAACGATGGCGGCGGCGCTGGCGCACAGCGCTGGGGTCCAGCGCCGGGTTGTCGGGCAAGGGCGAAGCACCCAGCACCGAGCGCAGCAGCCGGGCATCCTTCTGCCAGCCTTTCACCTGGGCGGCCTCCTCGGGGTGGCTGGCCAGCCAGGTCTCCAGGCGCTGGCGGTCGGCCGGGCTCAGGCGCAGGTCCACGTAGGCGTGCAGGTCATGTTCAGTGGGGGGCAGAGTGATCATTTCAATATCCGCAGGGCAGGGCGTTGAATCTCGCCTTCATGGAGCAGGCGCAGGGCTTGGCGGGCGCGGGACAGCCGCGACATGACGGTGCCCAGGGGTACTTGCAACACCTGGGCGGCCTCCTTGTAACTCAGGCCTTCCACCGCCACGGCATGCAGCAGCGCGCGCTGCTCGTCGTTCAGCCGGTCGAATGCCTGCAAGGCCGATTGGGCCATGACAGTGCGCTCAGCGGAGGGCTGGTAGTCGTCGCGGCCGGTGAAAAACTCCAGCAACCGGGCGTAGCGTCTTGCGCGGCGGTGGCTGTCGATGAACTGGCGGTAGAGGATCTGGAACAGCCACGCGCGGAGTTCACCCTCGGCGTTTTTATCGGCGCGCCGGCTCAAGGCCTTTTCCAGGCAGCCCTGCACCAGGTCATCGGCACTGCTGGGCTCGCGGGTGAGGGACAAGGCGAAGCGCCGCAGGCGAGGCAACAAGGTGCGCAGTTGGTCATCGAAGTCGTTCATGGCGGCGGTCACAAGGGGCCTGGTGTCTAGATTAGCAAGACGAATGACGGCGCGTTTTATTCCACGGCACCTACGCTCAATTTATTCGCCAGGGCTGGGAATAAACCGTGCCGGCCTTCGTCTCATAGCACCCCACCGATCTGGAGTCGCTCATGCTCGATCCATCGCCCCCACCCTTGACCCCCCTCGCCACGGCCGTACGCGTGGTGGGTATCGCGGCCGTGGTCGCCGTCGCCGTGGCTGCCTTCGCCTATGTCAGTGGCCGCCTGGACCCGCAGCGGCTGCAACCTCGGGACATGGTCAACGCCTTGCAGACCAACAACGGTGTGCACCCCGGCTACCGTCGCAACCACGCCAAGGGCGTGTGCGTGATCGGTTATTTCGAGGGCAACGGGCAGTTGCAGAGCCTGTCGACCAGCGGGGTGTTCGCCCAAGCCCGGACGCCGGTGGTAGGCCGGTTCGCCTTGCCCAGCGGCAACCCCTATGCCCCGGACACCAGCGTGCCGCTGCGCAGCCTGGCGGTGCGCTTCAACCTTGCCAACGGCCAGCAGTGGCGAACCGGGATGAATAGCATGCCGGTGTTCCCGGTGGGTACCCCGCAAGCGTTTTACGCCATGCTCCAGGCGGGCACGCCGGACCCGGCCACCGGCAAGCCCAAGCCCGATGCCATGCCAGCCTTCTTCGCCGCACACCCCGAGACCGGGCCGTTCCTGGCGTGGGTCAAGGGTGCCAAACCGTCGGCCAGCTATGCCACCGAAACCTATAACAGCATCAATGCCTTCTACCTGACCAACACCGATGGCCAGCGCCAGGCCGTGCGGTGGGCCGTGGTGCCCGAGGCGACCGATTCGGCCCCGGCCGGTGCCGATGCCGGTGCGGACTTCCTGCAGGCCGACCTGGCCCAGCGCCTGGCCGGTGGCCCGTTGCGCTGGACCTTGCGCATGACATTGGCCGACCCCGGCGACCCGGTGGACGACGCCAGCAAAGCCTGGCCCGCTGGCCGCAAGACCGTGGACGCCGGTACCCTGGTGCTTGAGCGCATGCAACCGCAGATCACCGGTCAGTGCCGCGACGTCAACTACGACCCCACCATCCTGCCCAGTGGCATCGAGGCCTCCAACGATCCGTTGCTGGCCGCGCGCTCGGCAGCGTACGCCAGCTCATACCTGCGCCGCACCTCTGAAGTCGATCAGCTCAGCGCCAACGCACCGGCCGGGGGAACCAAGCCATGAAAGCACGCCCTGAACACTTCGCCCCGGCTGCCCGGGTGTTGCACTGGACCATGGCCGTGCTGCTGATCGCCATGCTGTTCATTGGCGCGGGCATGGTCAGCACCGTGTCCGAACGCCACGAATGGTTGCTGCACCTGCACAAGCCCCTGGGCATCGCCATCCTGGCATTGGTGATCGTGCGCCTGCTGGTGCGCTGGTTCACCCGCCAGCCGCCCCTGCCAGCCGACTTGCCAGCCATCCAGAAACTGGCGGCAAAGCTGTCCCACTGGTTGCTGTATGCCTTGATGTTCATCCTGCCGCTGGTCGGCTGGGCCATGATCTCGGCGGCGGGCGACCCGGTGATGCTGGGCGCTTCGGTGCAGTTGCCGGCCATCCTGCCGGCCGAGCCCCACACGTTCGCGTTGTTGCGCAAGGCGCATGGGTTTCTGGCGTATCTGTTGTTCCTGACAGTGCTGGTGCACCTGGCGGCGGCGCTGTACCACGGCTGGATTCGGCGTGACGGGGTGTTGCAGAGCATGACGTCGGGGGAAGGGCCGCACGCCTGACGCGCTGGCGAGATGCGCAGCTTTCCGTGAGACCGGGCGAAGCTCGGGAAGCAGTCACCGCGCAGTCACTGACGATGCGCGGTGCCTGGTTCCCGAGCTTCGCCCGGTCCCACAGGGAGTCTGTCTCCTTCTGCGATGGCTGCCTGGCCTCAGCGCAGCTCGCCAACCATCTTCGCCACCACACTCAACACATCCTTGCCCAGCTGCGCCGACCGTTCCCCTGACCACCCGGTTACCGCGTTCGGGTTGTCATCATGATCCTTGAACGGCATCTCCAATGTCAGCGACAGGCAATCGAACTTCGCCCCCACCGCATTGCAGGCCAAGGTCTGGTTCGCCTCGCCCGGTGCGGAGCGCGGGTAGCCATGCACTTGCTGGAAATCCCGGGTCTGGGCGCAGAGCAAATCCCGAAAGCGCTGCTCCAGGCCGGAGATGCGCGGGGTGTACTGTGGGTTGCCTTCACAGGCAGCGGTGAAGACGTGGGGAATTTCCTCGTCGCCGTGCACGTCGATGAACAGGTCCACGCCGTACTTCTGCATCTGCTGCAGGGCGAAGAACACCTCCGGGCTGAACTCGGCGCTGGCGTCCTGCCAGGCACGGTTGAGGTCCTTGCCCATGGCGTTGGTGCGCAGGTGGCCGTGGAACGAGCCGTCGGGGTTCATGTGCGGGATCAGGTACAGGTCCGCTTCGGCCAGCAGCGCTTGCAACTCGGCATCGTCCTGTTTGACGCGGTCGATCACACCCTCCATGAACCATTCGGCCATGTGCTCGCCAGGGTGTTGCTGGGCAATTATCCAGATGCATTTCTTGCCGGCTGCGCCGTCTCCCTTGCGCAGCAGCGGCAGGTCACGGCCTTCGGCGCTTTTGCCGACTGCCAGCAGTTGCAGGCCGGCGTGGGTGACCGCTTCGTTGATCAGCCATTCGTGGCGTTCGCGGCTGTAGGGTTCGAAATAGGCAAACCAGGCTTGAGGCTGATCGGGCTCGAAGCTGAAATCCAGGGCTTGGCCATCGAACTCGCTCGGTACCCGGAACCAGTTTTTCTGGTCGTAGGAGGCTACCGCGTGGTAACCGGACCAGGCATTGTTATAGGACGATTGCCCGGCATTGGTCAGGCTGAAGCCATGGGACTGGCCAGGTACAAGGCCGTCGACCTTGAAGTGGAACCACTGGAAATGATCGCTGCGCGTGTCCGGGCGGATCGCCAGGCGTACCTGGCGAGCATCGCTGGCGTCGAGCACCTGGATGTTGCCGCTGTCGAAGTCGGCGCTGACAGTGAGGGTGGCCGTGGCCATGGTCGCTTCCTTGTAGAGTCGTGTACCCGCCGTACTCTACACCCCTGGCGGCCAGGCGTCAGATCCAGCCCGCCAGGCCACCCACCAGCACCGCGCCCAACAGCGCCAGTGCCCACCCGGTGGCCCCGGTATGGCGGCGGCGCTGCTGATACCAGCCGCTGCGGCCCAGGTGGCGGGCAGCGGGCAGCAATTGGCGCCAGCGCAGTTCGGTGCCGTGGAAAGCCTGCAGGTGCGTGGGCAGGGTGTCCAGCCAGCGACGGAAGTCGATGCGTTCGCTGGCAGTAGTCTGCGGGTTCTGCAGTTTCACGTACCAGGCACTGGCGGCTTGGCTGCCTGTTTCGCTGCGGCAGTGCTCCAGCACTTGCAACATGGCTTTTTCCACCTGGGCGACGCTGATGTCCAAGCGTTCGGCGATGGCCGGGTAGGGCAGGTCGTCCAGGCGGCTGAGCAGGAACACTTGCTGCACCCGGCGCGACAATTTTCGGAGGCGCAGGTACAGGGCGTCGTGGCCCTTGTCGATGGGTTCGTGCTGGAAAAGGTTGTGCAAAGGCGTGAGCAGTTGGGTCATCGAAACGTCCTCCTGGCCGCCAAGGGCCTGGTCGATAGCGGGCTGCGCGGGCATCCGTGAAGGGGGCGTCTTCCATGACGCTGCCGCAGCTTAGTGTTATTGAGATTGATTCTCAAGTGCTGAATTACTTTTTCTCAGGCTAAACCGCTGATTTGCTAGCCAATAATTAGCGATAGACGCTTCCTTCCCGTGATAGACCTTTGCTATCATGCGCGCAATCGAATTCAAGCGACACCCGTCTTCATTAGCCTGAAGAAACCAAAAAAAAGACCCGGCAAAAAGCCGGGTCAAAAACCGTGATTAGCCTGATGAGGAGATAATTCGAAAGTCCGACCTAAGGCCTTTCGGATTACCCAACCGATCTCGCGATCAGTTGGCTCAATAATAATCGTTATCATTTGCAGGTCAAGTGATTTCGTGTCGCCTGGGCAGAAAATTTTTCTGCTCAATCCAGCGGCAGCTCCGTGGTGCGTTTCACTTCGCTCATGGCGATGTTCGAATGCGCCTCCTGCACATGTGGCTTCTGCAACAGATGGTCGCGCAGGAAACGTTCATAGGCCGCGATGTCCTGGGCCACCACCTTGAGCATGTAGTCCATCCCGCCCGCCATGGTGTAGCACTCCAGCACCTCGGGGTAGCCGGTGATTGCCTCCTCGAATTCCGCCAGATACCGCCGGCCATGCCCGGACAGCTTGACGTTGACGAATACGGTCATGCTCAGGCCCAGTTTGCGTGGGTTGAGCAGGGCGACCTTGCGTTCGATCAGCCCTTCCTCCTGCATGCGGTGAATACGCCGCCAGCATGGCGACTGTGACAGCTCCACCCGTTCGGCGATATCGGCGGCCGACAGGTCGGCGTCGTGCTGGATCAGGCGCAAGATGCGCCGGTCAATGGCGCTCAGCTTCGGCTGCATGATCAATTCCCTTTTCTTGTTTTCAGCGAAACGTTCATGCGCCATATCAGCACAAATGCGCCGGGTCAGGAAGGCATTCCGAGCGGCGTGGCCTGGCCGCGACGAAAGGAACCTTCCCATTTGGCGATCACGAGGGGAGCCAGGGCATTACCCAGTACGTTCAGTGCGGTGATGGGCATGTCCATCAGCCGGTACACGCCGGCGATCAGCGCCACGCCCTCCACGGGCAGGCCTGCGGTGGTCAGGGTGGCGGTGAGAATCACGAACATGAACCCGGGTACCCCGGCCGCGCCCTTGGACGTCAGCACCATGATCAGCACCAGCATGGCCTGGTCGGCGACGCTCAGGTCGATGTTGTACACCTGGGCGATGAACAGCGTGCCCAGCCCCGCGAACAGTGACGCCCCGTCGAGGTTGAACGAGTAGCCCAGCGGGATCACCAGGCTGGTGACGGGCCGTGGGGCACCATAGGCATGCATCTTGATCATCAACTGCGGCATTACCGTGGCGGAGCTGGCGCTGCTGAAGGCCAGGATCAGTTCATCCTTGATCGTCGCGATCAGGTGAAACAGGTTGACCCCCACCGCCCGTGCGATGCCCCCCAGCACCACCAGAGCGAAGACGATCACGGCCAGGTAGGTGATGGCGATCAACTTCGCCAACGGCAGCAGCGATGCCATGCCGAAGCTCGACACGGTCACGGCGATCAGCCCGAAGATACCGATGGGGGAATAGCGCATGACCATGGCGGTGAGCTTGAACATGGTGTCCGCCACGGCCTGGAACACCCGCAGCAGCGGCGCTTTTTGCTCGTCCTTGAGGCTGGCCAGGGCCGCGCCGAACAGGATCGCGAAGAACAGCACCGAAAGCAGCTTCGTTTCTGCCATGGCGCTGACGATGTTGTCCGGAATGATCCCCAGCAATACCTTGCCTAGCCCCTGGCTGCCCGCGTGCGGGGCCGCAGCCGCGATGGTGGCGGGCGCGGGCAGTGCCAGGTCGGCGCCGGCGCCGGGCTGCAGGACGTTGCCCAGCACCAGGCCGAACACGATCGCAACCCCCGTGACGAGAAAAAAGTACACCAGGCTGCGCGCGCCCATGCGCCCCAGCGACCGACCCCCGGTGCCTGCGATGCCCACCACCATGCAGGTGAAGACCAGGGGCACGATGATCATTTTCATCAACTTGATGAACGCATCGCCAGCCGGTCGCAGGATCTGTTCGACGATCCAGTGCTGCTGTTCGGGGAAGTGTTTCAGCAAGGCGCCAGTCATGATGCCCAAGGCCAGGCCGATCATGATCTGCGTGATCAAACTCATTTTCTTGTTGTTATTCATTGTCTGTTCCAATGGGGTAATGCGATCAGGCGGCGAAGATGCCGGACATGTCCTTGAAGCCTTTTATTTCGATGGGGTTGCCGCTGGGGTCGAGGAAAAACATCGTGCGCTGTTCGCCCGGCTCACCGGCAAAGCGCACCACAGGGGGAATCTCGAAGGCCAGGCCGTGTTGCTCCAACCGTTGCGCCAGCGCCAGCCAGCGCTCCAGGGGCAGGATCACGCCAATGTGCGGCATCAGCACCAGGTGCTCGCCGACCTTGCCGGTACGGGTGGTCTTGAACGGTTCGCCCAGGTGCAGCGAAACCTGATGGCCAAAGAAGTCGAAGTCGACCCAGGTGTCGGTGCTGCGCCCTTCGGTGCAGCCCAGTACGTCGCGGTAGAAGGCCCGGGACTGGTCCAGGTCGCGGACATGATATGCAATATGAAAGGGGGTACTCATTGGAAACGCTCCCATGCTAGGTTCCGCCCCAGATTAGGAGGCCCGGCCTTTCAAGTAAACGCACCAACGCTTGCGCTCAGCCCAAGGAACAGTCATGGACACCCGCTACCTTGAAAGCCTGATCTCGGTACTCGACAGCGGCTCTATCGCCGCTGCGGCCAGGGCCGGCAACCTCACGGCGGCGGCGCTCAGCCTGCGCATCCAGGCATTGGAGAAGCAGTTGGGCTGCACGTTGCTGGACCGCAGCGCGCATTCGGTCAAGCCCACGCCGGCCTGTACCCGGCTGGCGCCGCAAATGCGCGCCATCGTGCAACAGGCCAGCGCACTGCGCCACGACGTGGAAGTCGATGACCTGGCCGGGGAGTTTCGCCTGGGCGCCATTTCCACCGCCCTGACCGGGCTGCTGCCCGGGGTGCTGGAAGGCCTGGGCAACCACGCCCCGCGGCTGCGATTGCGCATCACCCCGGGGGACTCCAGGCTGTTGTTCGGCCAGTTGATGGCCGATGAACTTGACGCTGCCATTCTAGTGCGGCCACCGTTCGAGGTCGCCAAGCACATTCGCTGCACGGTCCTGCGCAGCGAACCGCTGGTGTTCCTGTCCAGGCAGCCGACCCAACTGCATGAAGTGCCCGAACAGCTGCGTGCCCGGCCTTACCTGCGCTACGACGCGTGGTCCTGGGGTGGCCAGATCGCCCAGCGTTACCTGGATACCCTGGGCGTCGAGCCGCGCGTCAGTTGCGACCTCGATGCCCTGGAAACCATCAGCATTCTCGTCGCCTGTGGCCAGGGCGTGGCACTGGTGCCGCAGTGGAGCGGGTTGCAGCCCGAGGCCCACCACGCCCTGCCGGTAGACGCGAGTGCGAGGTTCACCCGGCAGGTGGTCCTGGCGAATTCGGCCCCCAACCGCAAGCCAGCCATCATCCGCCTGCTGCAGCGCCTTGCCGTTGCCGGGGCGTGAATCAGGGCCTATACCTCGCAACCGCATGAATTAACCTGTTTTCTCAAGATTCACGAAAAGGTCATGCAGACTTTTTACGTAATAGCCGCATTTTAGAAAGAAAAACCCTCACTCCCGCAGGCATATTTTTAGCCGCTGACTGATGAGTCATGGCCACCCATAAAAATAACAGGAGTGCCGCATGTCCCTAGCCGACGTCCGCCTGGACGACAAGTATCGCCTCGCCACCGGGCACCTTTACCTGACCGGTACCCAGGCCCTGACCCGCCTGCCCATGTTGCAGAAGCAGCGTGACGAAGCCCGCGGGTTGAACACCGCAGGGTTCATTTCCGGTTACCGGGGTTCCCCGTTGGGCAACCTCGACAAGAGCCTGTGGGAAGCCCGCGATTACCTGCAGACCCACGCCATCCATTTCCAGCCGGGCATCAACGAAGAGTTGGGTGCCACCGCGGTATGGGGCAGTCAGCAGGTCAACCTGTTTCCACAAGGCAAATACGATGGCGTGTTTGCCCTGTGGTACGGCAAAGGCCCAGGTGTGGACCGCTGCGGCGACGTGTTCAAGCACGGCAACTCGGCCGGGGTCGCGCCCCAGGGCGGGGTGCTGTTGCTGGCCGGTGACGATCACGGCTGCAAGTCCTCCACCATTGCCCACCAGAGTGAGCACGCCTTCATGGCGGCGATGATTCCGGTGCTCAACCCCTGCAACGTCCAGGAAATCCTCGACTACGGCATCATCGGCTGGGAGCTGTCGCGCTACAGCGGGTGCTGGGTGGCCATGAAAACCATCGCCGAAAATGTCGACTCCTCGGCGGTGGTGGAGGTTGATCCGCTGAGGGTGCAGACCTGCATCCCCGAAGACTTCGAGCTGCCCGAAGGCGGCCTGCATATTCGCTGGCCCGACCCGCCGCTGGCTCAGGAGGCGCGCCTCAACACCTACAAGATCTACGCCGCGCGCGCCTTTGCCAGGGCCAACCAGTTGAACAAGGTGGTACTCGACTCGGCTCAGCCACGCCTTGGCATCGTCACCACGGGCAAGTCCTATCTGGATGTGCGCCAGGCACTGGAAGAGCTAGGCCTGGATGAGGCCTTGTGCGCCGAGGTCGGCATCCGTCTGCTGAAAGTGGGCATGAGCTGGCCGCTTGAACCAGTGTCGGTGCACGATTTCGCCCAAGGCCTGGACGAGATCCTGGTGGTGGAAGAAAAGCGTAGCGTCATCGAAGACCAGCTCACCGGCCAGTTGTACAACTGGCCGGTGGACAAGCGCCCTCGGGTGGTCGGCGAGTTCGACGAGCAGGGGCTTTCGTTGCTGCCCAACCTCAGCGAACTGACCCCGGCCATGATCGCCCGGGTGATTGCCAAGCGCCTGGCACCTATCTACAGCAGCCCGCAGATCGAAGCGCGGCTGCGCTTTCTGCAGGAAAAGGAGCAGGCGCTGCAGGCGCCCTTGCACAATGTTCAGCGTACCCCGCATTTCTGTTCCGGTTGCCCGCACAACAGCTCCACCAAAGTACCCGAAGGCAGCCGCGCCCTGGCGGGTATCGGCTGCCACTACATGACCATCTGGATGGACCGCGAGACCGAGACCTTCACCCAGATGGGCGGCGAGGGCGTGACCTGGATCGGCCAGGCACCCTTCACGGAGACCGCCCACGTGTTCCAGAACCTGGGCGATGGCACCTATTTCCACTCTGGCCACCTGGCGGTACGGGCGGCGGTGGCAGCCAAGGTCAACATCACCTACAAGATCCTCTACAACGACGCGGTGGCCATGACTGGTGGCCAGCCCATCGACGGCATCCTGCGGGTCGACCAGCTCAGCCGCCAGGTGTTCGACGAGGGCGTGCAGCGCATTGCCCTGGTCAGCGACGAACCGGACAAGTACCCCAGCCGCGCCGGGTTCGCGCCCATCACCAGCTTTCACCATCGCGGCGACCTGGACGCGGTGATGCGCGAACTGCGCGAGTTCAAGGGCGTGTCGGTGATCATCTACGACCAGACCTGCGCCACCGAGAAGCGCCGTCGCCGCAAGCGCGGCACCCTGCCCGAACTGAACAAGCGGGCGCTGATCAACCCGGCGGTGTGCGAGGGTTGTGGTGATTGCGGCGTGAAGTCCGGGTGCCTGTCGGTGCTGCCGCTGGAAACGCCCCAGGGCCGCAAGCGGGAGATCGACCAGAACGCCTGCAACAAGGATTTCAGCTGCGTGGAGGGCTTCTGCCCCAGTTTCGTCACCGTGCACGGCGGCCAGTTGCGCAAGCCGCGACTGCCCAGCCGTGACCAGGCGTTCAGCGCTTTGCCCGAGCCGGTACTGCCCCGCCTGGATCAACCGTTCAACATCCTCCTGCCCGGTGTGGGGGGGACCGGCGTGACGACGGTAGGCGCCATGCTGGGCCTGGCGGCCAACCTGGAGGGCAAGGGTTGCAGCGTGCTGGACCAGGCCGGGCTGGCGCAGAAATTCGGCCCGGTGGTGACCCATATCCGCATCGCGGCGCATCAGGACGATCTGTTTGCCGTGCGCATCGCCGCTGGCGATGCCGACCTGCTGCTGGGCTGTGACCTGCTGGTGGCGTCCGGCCCGGACGCACTGGCCAAGCTGAGCCTGAGCAAATCCCACGCGGTAATCAACAGCCAGCAAACGCCGACGGCGGCGTTCACCCGTGACCCGGATGCGCAGTTTCCGGCGGCCGCCATGGGCCGGGCCATCACCGACGCGGTGGGCGCCGACAAGACTCATTTTATCGACGCTACCCGCCTGGCCGTGGGCCTGCTGGGCGATACCATCGCCAGCAACCTGTTCATGCTCGGCCATGCCTACCAGCTGGGCTTGATTCCGGTGACCGCCGAAGCCATCAACAAGGCCATCGAACTCAATGGCGTGGCCGTGAGCCTGAACCAGCAGGCGTTCCTGTGGGGGCGTCGCGCGGCCCATGACCTGGCCGCGGTGAACGCTGTGCTGGAACCGACCCGCCCCGTGCCGGCCGAGCTGGAGCTGTCCCTGGACCAACGCCTGGCGGCCAACGCCGAGACGTTGCGCCACTACCAGAACCAGGCGTACGCCCAGGGCTACCTGGCGTGGGTGCAACGGGTACGCGACGCCGAAGCTCGCTTGCTGCCGGGGCAGCCGCTGGCCCTCACCGAAGCCGTGGCGCAATACGCCTTCAAGCTGCTGGCCTACAAGGACGAATACGAAGTGGCGCGGTTGTACAGCAACGGTGAATTCGTCCGCCAGGTGCAAGCACAGTTCGAGGGCGATTACCGCCTCGAATTCCACCTGGCGCCGTCGTGGCTCGGCGGCCAGCGCAAGCGTCGTTTCGGCCCGTGGATGCTGAAGGCCTTCGGTTTTCTGGCGCCTTTCAAGTGCCTGCGTGGCAGCGTGCTCGACCCGTTCGGGTACAGCCAGGAGCGGCGGCAGGAGCGCGCGCTCATCGATGGCTACCGTGCCGACATCGACCTGATCCTGGCGCACCTCACCCCCGCCAATCGCCACACGGCCTTGAGCCTGGCGCGCTTGCCCGAGCAGATACGCGGGTATGGGCATGTGAAGGACAAGGCCGTGGTGGCGGCCGAGCAGGAAGCGCAGCGGCTGCGCCAGTGCCTGCGCGACGGTGAGCCGGCGGTGGTCAAGCTCTATGAAGCCGCTGCCTGATTTCATGGGTGGCAGGCGCTGCAGGGTAGCAACCAGTCCGGGTAGAGGCCTTTCCGAGCTTCGCCCGGTTCCACAGGGCTGCTGTGGCACTTGCTGGCGCGAATTCACGAATGGTTTGGGCTTCCCTCATTCGCTGTGCGCGTCGGGTCTTGAAGTTGCGCCCAGCCCAGTGGTTTGCCGGTAAGGAAGCCCTGGGCCCACACGTTGTTCCTGTGCGGTTTGAGGTGCATGAGGTCGCTGATGGTTTCCACGCCTTCGATGATGACCTCAGGTGCCAGGCGCTTGCAGATACCTATCAGGCTGTGCAGCATTTCCTTGCCGTCGAGGCTCAGGCGCGCGTTCTGCAGGTAGCGCTGGTCGAGCTTGACGATGTCGAAGGGTATGCGCTGCACCAGCCCGAAACCGCTCACTCCGGTGCCGAAGTCATCCAGCGCGAGTTGCACGCCCAAGGCCTTGAGCCTGTCCAGGAAATCTACGGTCAGCGGCAGCGAATCGGGCACGGCTGTTTCAGTCAATTCCAGCACCAGGCGCCTGGCGAGCGCGCTGTTATCGCTGAGGGCCTGGACCGTGCTCAGCCACCAGGTATCGTTCACGGCGCTTTTCGCCGAGAGGTTGCAACCGATGCGCACGGTGCGATCCGCCCGTAGCAGCGCGATGGCTTTCTTCACCACGCAGTAGTCCAGAAGCCGCACCAGCCCCAATGCCTCCAACGCCGTGATGATGTCGGCCGGGCCGACTTCCCGGCAGCTCGACGGGGCGGCGATGCGTAGCAGCGCCTCGCGGTAGCATTCAGCGCTGGCGTCGTGAGGTTGCCTGATCGGCTGGAAAGCCAGACCTGCATGGCCGGCGCGAAGGTCGCGAAGGAAATCCAGGGCGATACGCATGTGGGTGCGGTAACCGGTGCGCCATTGCCGGGTGTGCTGCACCGCCGGCAGTGGTGCGCACCACCCCAGGGGACTGGACTCGATGGTCAGCAGCGCATCGGGATGACCGTCGTATTCCACGGGCCCCACGGCCAGTACCCGCAGGTATTCAATGCCAAGGTATTCAATGGCAGTGAAAGAGCACTGCACCAGGATATCCTCGGCGAGCCGCACGGCATCACCGGCAGCCATCTTGAGCAGGCAATGCCCGGCCGACAGAGGCATCACCTGCCCCCAGGCGCCGAGCTGGTCTGCCAGTCGTTCCACGGCGGCGCACGCTACGTCTGGGCCGTAAGCACAACGCAGGTGGAAGTGGTTGACGATGACTACGTGCAGGTAGGCGTGTTGACATGAAGGCAGCAGACAGTCGCCAGGCTGGCTGTTCGGGTGGCTGGCGGCATCGCGCATGAGGACTCCTAGCGGGGCCCTGCGCCAGGGTAGTGGGAATCAAGGGCAAGCGCAGGCAGGGCGACTACTGTGGCCGCCCGTGTGACCTGCGTCTTGGAAAAATGTCCGGCTTTTTGAATTCGACCCGATTGATCACCCGCCAGGGCCCGCGACCGTCAACATCAGACGGCTCGGGCCGCATTGCTGCAGCAAGTGCGCGTAGTGATCAATATCGACGTTGCCGCCGGACAGTATCACACCCACCCTTTTTCCTTTGAGCTGGGCTCGCAATGCGAAGGCCGCTGCCGCTGCCAGGCAGCCGGTAGGTTCGACCACCAGTTTCATGCGTTCTGCCATAAAGCGCATGGCCTGCACGATTTCCGCGTCACTGACGGTGACCATGTCACTGACATGCTCCAGTATCAGCGCCAGCGTGAGGTTTCCAAGGGCCTGGGTCTGCGCCCCATCGGCAATGGTAGTGGGTGTGTCGATCTTCACCAGTTCCCTGCGGCGAAACGATCTCTGGCCATCGTTGCCTGTTTCAGGTTCTACACCGATGATTGCGCAAGTCGGGCAGAGCGCCGTGGCCGCCAGCGCAACGCCCGAAATCAGGCCGCCACCGCCGACCGGAACGAGCAACACATCCAGCGGGCCCGCCTCCTCGAACAGCTCCAGGCCCACGGTGCCTTGCCCTGCTATCACATCGGGGTGATCGAATGGCGGGATGAGTGTGTACCCGTGCTCGCGCTGCAAGCGCTGGGCAATGGCCAGGCGGTCTTCGCTGCATCGGTCATATTGCACCACAGTGGCGCCGTAACCTTCGGTGGCCAGCCGTTTGGTTTCGGGAGCGTCCGATGGCATGACGATAACGGCCTGAACGCCCAGGTCCCGGGCGGCCAGGGCTATGCCCTGGGCATGGTTTCCGGAGGAGTAGGTGACAACGCCTCGCTGCCTGGCGGCGGTGTCCAGCTGAAGCAGGGCATTGAGCGCGCCACGGATCTTGAACGCGCCCATGCGCTGGAACTGTTCACATTTGAAGAAGACCTGGCTCTGCCACGCAGCGTCAAGCGTGGCAGAACTCAGCACAGGGGTCTGCCGGACCCGGCCTTGCAACCGGGTCGCGGCTGCCCGAACCGCGTCAGCGGTAGGAAGCAACGGCGAAGTCATGGTGGGCTCCTGACGGGGGGGGCTCAAGTAGCACGGCAGGTACCGGGCCTGCCGTGGCCTGCAAGCCTGTTCGGCGATTACTGGCCTGCCTCGCGCTCGGCGCACGCAAGCAGTACCGAGTTGGCGATGACCTCTGCCGCCTGTTCTACCTGGGCCAGGCTGAGGTAGGACGGAGCAATTCGCAGGTGGCGCTCCTCGGCATCATGACCGTGGCAGTGGGTAGCGCCAGCGGGTGTCATCTTCACCCCAGCCTGTGCGGCTATGGCGACTACTCGCTTGGCAAGCCCAGCGGGCACCAGCAGGGCAATGAAGTAGCCACCCAGTGGGCGTGACCAGCTGACCTGCGCAACACCGCTCAGGTGGCGCGTGAAGGTCTGTTGAACGCGGTCAAACTTTGCGCCGAGTAATTGCCCATGACGTTGCATATGGGCGGACAGGTTCTGCGCCGTCTGAAAGAACATCAAGTGCCTGACCTGGTTCACTTTGTCAGGGCCAATGGTTTTATGCTGACGGCAATCCAGCCACCAGTTGAGGGTGTTCGGGCTTCCCCCGACCATGGCAATCCCTGAGCTGGGAATCACCATCTTCGATGTTGACGCGAACAGTAGGGGGCGGTCCGCATGGCCGGCTTCGGCGCACGCCTTGTACACGTCCGGCCTGGGCTCGCTGGACGGGATGAAGTCATGAACCACGTAGGCGTTGTCCCAGAACAGTTTGAAGTCTGTGGCGGCCGTGGGCATGGTGGCGAGGCGGTTGACGGTTGCGGTGCTGTAAATGGCGCCGTTCGGGTTGGCATGGCGAGGAACGCACCACATGCCGCGAATGCTGGGGTCGGTCGAGACCAGGCGTTCCACTGCTTCCATGTCTGGCCCCTCGGCGGTCATGGCCACGGGCACCATTTCTATGCCGTAGTAGTCGCAGATCGAGAAGTGGCGGTCGTACCCGGGTTCCGGGCAGATGAAGCGCACCACATCTGCCTTGCCCCATGGCTGCGCGCCACCAAAGCCTTTGATCCAGGCATGGCCGATAGCTTCGTGCATCAGGGCCAGGCTGGAGTTCTCGCCAATGGCAACCTGCTCGGCCGGCAGCCCCAGCATCACAGGGCCGAACAGGGCCCTGACTTCGAGAACGCCTTGAAGGCCACCATAGTTGAGCCAGTCCTGGCCATCGGCGGAGGAAAAGGAGTGCGTGCCCGGTAGGCTCAGAAAGTCCTGGGTCAGCGAGATCTGTTCGGGGGAGGGTAGGCCGCGCGTCATATTGATGGGTTCGCAGCGCGCGGATAACGTTGCGTGACGGTCACGAAGGGTTGCAAGCGACGGGAGGGCAGCGGGCTGAAGCATCAGGTCAGGCTCCGAGGAAGAAGGTCATGGCGGTGAAGTAGCCAAGGCAGATGAAGAGGGTCTTGAATACGCCCCGCCACCGTGCGGCGATGATAACGGCAAGGCAGAGCGTCGACAGCTTCAGTAACGAGTCAGGGCTCTGGAAGTGCCCGGCCCAATGGTCGTAGTAGGTGTCGCCTAGCAACGCTGAATAAATGATGCCCCCCATGACGCCAAACGCGGCGTAATTGAGGAAGCGGTACATCAAACCGTCCGCGGCGATGGGCAGTTTATGGAAAATGAGAATAGGCATTGCCCGTAGCGCATAAGACGCCACGGACGCCACCAGAATAAGCGTCCAGTTGTTCATTGGGCTTTCCTTTCAACCATTTCATCCCACAGCAGCAGTGCGCCGCCCAGCAAAAAAGGCACCACGAATATCTGATAGTCATGCAGGTAGCGTCCCACGATCGGGGTCAAGGCAAAGCCGGCCCCGGTGGCGATCATGGGTTTCAACCTGGGCCAGGCCAGCGACGCCAGTACGGTGAAATGGATGGGCAAGATCACGCCGATGATGGATTGCAGGAAAGGGTTCTGTTCCCCGCTTACCCAGAACCCGAGCCCGGTTGCGAAAATAGCCACCAGCAAGGTGCTGACGCCACAGCCCAGGTAGTAGTTGTAGATGTTCTCGATCAGACCCTTCTTGGTGTTGGACAGGGTAAAGGTGGAGATCGACAGCAACTGGGCTGACAAGAGAACTTTCCACAGCGGCACGCCTTTGAAGTGTTCGGTCAAGACCGACGACATGATCAGGAATCTGAAGTTGACCACCAGTGTGGTGAATAGAATCGACATGACGGTCAGGCTTGCCCCGTGCTGGGCGACGAACACTTGCAAAGGCGCCGCGTGCACCGTGAAGGTCATGGTCAGTGCTTGAAGGCTGGTGAACCCGGCTTCATTGCACGCTGCCCCGATGGAGAAGAACAGGAACATGAACGTCAGGCAGACGGGTATTGAATCGACGCATCCTTCGGTAAAGGAACTTCGCCCGTTACGGCGCCGGGTGCCGGCGGTGGGTGTGGTTGACGCTTGAGTGTTCATAAAAAACCTCGGCACTGACGGCTGGTGGCCAGCCGTCGGTGCCCCAGATTAGCGAGTGGAGGAGGCGACCAGTTGGTTGAGGTAATCGACACTGCCGCGCAGGGTGCCACCACGCGTTTCGAAACCAACCATGCCCTGCCAGGCAGTGGTCTGGATGGCATCTACCAGGGCAGGAAAATCGAGGTTGCCGCGGCCCAGGGGGAAGTGGGAGTCACGGTCGCCGTTGTTATCGCTGAACGACATGCCTACCACTCGTTCATTGAACTTCCAGAAGAACGACAGAGGGTCGCCACCGTTGACATAAGCGTGCGAGACGTCCAGAAACATGTGCAGCCCAGGGACAGACTTCAGTACATGCTCAACTTCGTCTTCGGTTGTGCAGATGTAGTAGAACGGATGGAAGCGGGTGTAGTTGCACAGGTTTTCCAGCCAGATTTCGACCCCTCGCGCCTTGCCATAGCTCACCAGTTCCTGGAGGTTGGCGATCAAGCGTTCAAGGCCTTTCTCCCGCGCTTCCTTCACCAGCCGGGGCTCCACGACACCGCCGCCATGAACGATCAGCGGGGCACCTCCCAGCGCGGCGCAGATGTCGACCTCCTGCTTCACGTAGTCCAGCGCGGCTGCGGCCAACGCCTCTACGTCACTGCCAAGCGGCGCCTTGAAGTTGCCATGAAAGATAGGTCTCACCCCGGTTTCATCCATCAGGGTGTTAAGCGCGGCCAGGCGCTGCGGGGTAAAGTCCGCCGGGCGCTCGCCCTCCAGGCTACCGTCGATGTACCAGTGGCTGTAGCCTTGTTCCAGGGCGGTATACAGGCCGGTTTCGGCGCTCAGGTAATCCTGTTGGGCGGTGGCCCTGACAAACGCAGGCCAGGTTTCCGGACTGGCATAGCTTGCACCTTCATGTTTCGGCGAATCAATCACGGTGTCCATTTATCGTCTCCGTAGTCCACTTACGTTGAATGGCGAGAGTTCGTTGTATCGTCGATATACCGCTGCTATTGAAAGGCGCAGAGTGCGGCGAGCAAGATCATGTACTATTCCGTCAGGCGGGCAAGCTATCTGTTTGATAGGGCGCAATGGGGATCGGCCAGGGCATTCAAGGTTTTTTCGTTGATGACAATAGAAAGGGCCACGGCGCGTTCTACACCGATCGTTTTTGCCGGCCCGAGACGCCGCACATCCAGGCCCAGGCGAATCAATAGTTTTTCCACACCCACGGTCGTGACGGTCACGAATTGGCTGAGGCCCCGCTCGACACCGAAATAGATCACGGCACGAATAGCGATTATCGACTGTTCGGAAAAAGCAAAGGCGCGCCCATTAGGCTGGCAGATGGCAAACCGGCTCAGTTCCCATGTGTCCGGGGCGCACGGTGCGGGTGCTCCGGCCAGAAGCTCGGGGAAGGTATCGGCAAGCATGTTCGGGCCCGTGGTCGGCAGCAGGCGCCAGCACCCCAGGACATCGTCATCAAGATCATGATCCTGCAGGATCATGTAATACGGATTCAGCGCGTCATACCCATCGATTTCCATTCCGGCAATGACGCTGACGTCCCACTCTTTCTTGTCCCGGAAAATACGCGCTCTCAAGAGATGCATTTTATGCAGGCGGTTCGTATCGAAGTTGCTTCTGGTATCTATTTCAATGTTCACGGTGGTCACCTCGGAATGATGGCTATTTGTATATCCGCTGTGGATAATTAGCAGCCTATCAATCTGATAGCTATGCGCCTTTCCGGTGGCTCGCTATGGTGCCGCTTTCTTCTCGCAGGAGTGTATGGATGGAGGCTGAAAGGGGCTTGATCAGGCGCGCAGTAGCACTGCGATTGGAACTCGGCCAGAGCCAGGGGGCGTTCTGGCAACTGTTCGGGCTGAGCCAGCCGGCGGCGAGCCGGCTGGAATGCGGTGGGAAAGGCTCGTCCTGCCTTATCGTGCTGTTAAGCCTGTATTTCTCGGGGCGGATCAGCGAGGACGATCTGGCCGTGGCGCAGATAAAACAGTGCGGCTTACACTGAAATCAAATCCAACTGAATGGCTCGGGTCACGGCAAGTCGCCGTGAGGTGACGTTGAGCTTGCGTCTTATGTTCTTGAAATGAAACTCCACCGTTGGCTCTGATATCTTGAGGATCGTTCCGATTTCCCACGTGGTTTTCTCTGCCCAGGCCCAGTGCAGCACCTCCCGTTCGCGTGAAGTCAGGTGGGGTGGGGTCATTTGGGGAGTGTGACCCAAATGCCGGGTACTGCTGGTGACTGCATAGTCACGTAACATCGTTGCCGCGCACATGCTGTTCTGCAGTGTCTGCATATATTCGGTCTTTGGCATGGCCTGACAACTCAGGCTGAGCATGCCAACTTGCCCCTGAGGGCCGTGAATGGGCAGGGTAAGGCCTTGGCTCAAGCCTGCGAGCCGGGCTTCTTCTGCAAAGGATTTCTGTGGCACGGACGTATAGAGCGTTTCGTGCCAGTGCACGGGTAAGGATGAGGAGAAACTGTGCGTGACCGTTGGGTCAATAAGTGAATAGTTTTCTTTGTCATAACGCGAACGCCAGTCGGCGGGGAAGTTGCTCATGATGCTGGCGGACGAGTTTTGTGTTTCCTTGTTGGGTTTGAGCGCATAAAGCACTCGGTTGTATCCCAGTTTATGAGCCGCCCCGACCAGTGTATGAAACCAGGCATGAGCATCCATGGCGTCGAGCAGTTCGATGCATTCGTCCATTAATAGCATAGTGTGTACCAGGGGTCGGCTAATCATTATTGTGCTGCAAAAGTATTGTAGCCGCGTAGCCATCGTCAAGAACCCCTACGACTTTCGTCTATTGCGTAGCGCCCGTTGTGTACGGAAAAAAACAGGGAAGATAATAATGAATATTCGCTTGCAAGCTGCCCGTGTCAGCCGAATTACCCGGGAGACCGATAACGTTATTTCGATTGAACTGAACCCGGCGGAAGGTCAAACCTTCGCGGCGTTCGAGCCCGGCGCCCACATTGACGTGCATTTGCCCAATGGCCTGGTACGTAGTTATTCACTGATGAGTACATCGGGGGCGTCGAGCCATTATCGCCTGGGGGTGCTGCTTGATCGTCACAGCCGCGGTGGCTCGGCCTTTATTCATCGTCACTTGCGTGTCGGGCTGCGCTTCAACGTGTCGATTCCACGCAATAACTTTCCGGTTACCCAGGCCTCGCGTGCCGTTCTGGTGGCCGGTGGAATTGGCATCACACCCCTGTTGGGCATGGCAAGGCAATTGGCGGACCAAGGCGCCGCCGTCGACTTCCTGTACTGCGCACGGTCAGAGCGAGAGATGGCATTCCGGCAGGAGTTGCACGCATTGGCCGGCAACATTACTTATCATTTCGACGATGTGCATGGGGCGGCCCCGGACCTGTTGGCCTATCTGGGAAAGTACCCCGCGCATACCCATGCCTATTGCTGCGGCCCGGCACCCATGCTGGCGGCATTCGAGCACGCGTGTAAGGAACTGGGCCTTGAGCATTGCCACGTCGAGCGATTTTCCGGGGGGCTGCCAACCGTTCAGCAAGGTGGCGGGTACGAAGTGGTGCTCGCACGCTCAGGCAGACAACTGTTTCATGCTGGGCACGGCAGCCTCATCGACACGCTGGTCGCCGCAGGACAGACCGTCTCCTACAGCTGCCGGGAGGGCGTGTGTGGGGCCTGTGAAACCGTGGTGCTGGAGGGAACGCCAGAGCATCGGGATTTTGTCTTGAGCCCTGCGGAGCAGGCGTCGGGAAAAACGATGATGATCTGCGTCTCCGGTTGCAAAACGCCACGGTTGGTTCTGGACCTGTGAACGCGCGACAGGGACGCGGGGTGCGTCCCACTGACGTGTTCGCCCTCAGAGCCCCAGTTCGCTCAACCCGGGATGGTCATCCGGCCGGCGCCCCAGTGGCCAGTGATACTTGCGTTCGGCCTCGCTGATCGGCAGATCATTGATGCACGCAAAGCGCCGTTGCATCAGCCCATTGGCGTCGAACTCCCAGTTCTCATTGCCGTAAGAGCGGAACCAGTTGCCCGAGTCGTCATGCCACTCGTAGGCGTAGCGCACGGCGATGCGGTTGTCGGTAAAGGCCCACAGCTCCTTGATCAGGCGGTAGTCCAGTTCCTTGCGCCATTTACGCTCCAGGAACTGCTGCGCCTGGGCGCGGCCTTCGATGAATTCGGCGCGGTTGCGCCAGTAGGTGTCTTCGGTATACGCCAGGGCAACCTTCGCCGCATCGCGGCTGTTCCAGCCGTCCTCGGCGGCGCGTACTTTCTGCAGGGCGGTTTCCCGCGTGAACGGCGGCAGCGGTGGGCGTTGTGCATAGCTCATGGCAAGGCGCTCAGAAGGGTTTGTAGGGCAGGAATTTTCCGTCGAGGGTGATCACCGCGCGGTGGCCGCCTTCCGGGTCGTCGACCTTCCTGAGGTCGAGTTTGAAGTTGATCGCACTGATGATGCCATCGCCAAACTGTTCGTGCACCAAGGCCTTGAGGGTGGTGCCGTAGACCTGCACCATCTCGTGAAAGCGGTAGAGTGCGGTTGCTGCACGGTGATGGGCGCTTGCATCGGTCCTGATGCCATGATGTGGGAGCTCTACCGCCGACGCGGCCTGGCGGCCACTGCGACCGATGCGTCAGCGGGTCAGGTCGCCGACCGCCAGGACTTCAGGCTCATTCTCTGCATAGGTCTGGCGCATCTCGACGATCATGTCGGCCGACACCTTCAGCTGCAGCGGCGACAGCGTCGAATAGGCGCGCAGGTGCTCATTGACCTGCTCCACGTTGTTGTTGATGACCTTGTACAACTTCCAGCCCTTGGCCTCCATGCACACGCGGCTGCCTATCTCGATGACGCTGGTTTCAGTGTAACCGGTGGCCTTCATCACAGGCGCAAGGCCACCCTTGCCCTTGATCTCGTTGATGTTGGACTGCAGGCAGGTGTTCAGACTGGCGCTGAATTGGGTGGCCGACTGGTTGCTGCCCGGCGCCTTGAAATAGGCATCCAGGGCATTGAAGTCCATGTCTGCACGGTCGGAGACCACGCTTTGCGGGGTGCTGAGGTCCTGGGCCTGGGCGGTGCCGCCCAGCAGCAGGCCCAGCAGTAGGGAGCAGGCCAGTGGCGAAGAGGGCTTATTCGCCCTGGCGTTGTGCTGCAGCTTCATCGGTGCGTCCTTGAGGGTTGCCGGGCGTGCAGGCGCGCCGTTCACGAACCGGGCTTCCTGCCGCGCCTTTGAGTAAAACAAAGGGCGGCAAGAATACAAGGCTGGGAGGGTGCTATGCCAGTGAGTCGTCCAGTTCCTTCTTCATGTGCTTCTCGATCTGCTCCAGCGACTTGCCCCGGGTTTCCGGCAGGCACAGGGCCACGAACAGCAGCGAGCCCACGTTGATGGCTGCGAACACGTAGAACGTTGGGTTGCCCAGGGAGCTGATGGCGATGGGGAACAGGAACGCCACGGTGGCGTTGAACAGCCACTGCATGGACACGGCCACGCCGGTCAGCAGCCCGCGCACCTGCATGGGAAAGAGTTCGGACATCAACAGCCAGTACACCGGTGCGATGCACATCTGCATGAATAGCAGGAACACCAGGATACAGGCCAGCGCGGCATAGCTCTGGGTGAGGTTCTGGGGCATGAACTGCAACACCGAACCAAGAGTGGCCTGGGCGAGGATGACGATCACCAGCCCTGTCATCAGCAACTTGCGGCGCCCGAAATGGGCGATGGCCCAGATGCCCAGCAGGGTCGCGATCACCGAGACCACGCCGTTGCCAATGGTGGCGGTCAGGGCGGCGTTGGTGCCCATGCCCGTGTGTTTGAGGATGATGGGGGTGTAGTACATGAAGGCGTTGACCCCGGTGAACTGGGCGGTGAAGCCCAGGCCCACGCCGATGAACAGCAGCTTGATCACCCACCGCTGACGCAGCAGCTCGCTTACGGGCACGCGTTTGTGTGCCTGTTTGGCCTGGGTTTTCATGTCTTCGACTTCGCGGTGGGCTTCGGCGTGGCTGTCGCGCAGCTGCTCCAGCACTTTCTGGGCATCATCGAAGCGGCCCTTGGAGGCCAGCCAGCGCGGTGAAGCCGGTACGAAGAAGGTGCCGATCAACAGGAACAGGCCCGGCACGGTGGCGATGGCCAGCATGTAGCGCCAGATGCCCGGGGTGTGCAGCAGCGCGGCCAGCACCGCACTCAGCACATAGGCGAGCAGTTGGCCGCTGACGATCATCAGTTCGTTGCGGCTGACCAGCCGTGCGCGCTTGGATGGGCCGGCGATTTCAGCGATGAACACCGGTACGGTGGCTGACCCGCCGCCCACGGCGATGCCCAGCACAAAGCGGGCGGCAACCATGAAGGGAATCGAAGGCGCCACGGCGGTGCCCAGGGCGCCGACGATGAACAATACCGCCAGCACGCGCAGGGTCAGGCGGCGACCAAAGCGGTCGGACAGGTAACCGCTGGCCAAGGAACCGAAGGCCGCGCCCACGATCAGCGAGGCAGTGATCAAGCCTTCGCTCACAGGGTTCAGGCCCAGGCCACCCTGGTCGAGCGGCAGGGTCATGAAGGGCAGGGCGCCGGCGATGATGCCAGTGTCATAGCCGAACGCGAGGGCGCCCATGGTTGCCACGAGCACCGAGATGAAAATCAGACGGCGCGCAGAACTTTTCTGCTCGCTGGCCTCACCTGTGGGGTAGGGCGTGGTGGTGGATGACATGCAGTGCAACCTCTCTGGAATCGGTGTTGTGCCAGTCTTGCCGGCTTCGAGGTTAGGGCGATGGTCGCGCTGGGAGTTCCCTGCCCTGGTGCAGAAAGTGGCGGCATGCCAGTGTCAGCAAGCTATTGGTTTGTCGGTACGGGCGGGGGGCGGACGGGAGCCGCGTACTGCCTGAAAGACCACAGCGCCTGCTTCCCGAGCTGGCGCCCGGTCCCACAGGGATTGGTTGCGGTGGTTGGGTTTGTCTGTGGGACCGGGCGAAGCTCGGGAAGGGCGCACCGCGTACTGCCTGAACGAGCGCGGCGTCTGCTTCCCGAGCTGGCGCCCGGTCCCACAAGGATTGTTTGCGGTGGTTGGGTTTGTCTGTGGGCCCGGGCGAAGCTCGGGAAGGGCGCACCGCGTACTGCCTGAACGAGCGCGGCGTCTGCTTCCCGAGCTGGCGCCCGGTCCCACAGGGATTGGCTGCGGTGGTTGAGTTTGTCTGTGGGCCCGGGCGAAGCTCGGGAAGGGCGCACCGCGTACTGCCTGAACGAGCGCGGCGTCTGCTTCCCGAGCTGGCGCCCGGTCCCACAGGGATTGGTTGCGGTGGTTGGGTTTGTCTGTGGGACCGGGCGAAGCTCGGGAAGGGCGCACCGCGTACTGCCTGAACGAGCGCGGCGTCTGCTTCCCGAGCTGGCGCCCGGTCCCACAGGGATTGGTTGCGGTGGTTGGGTTTGTCTGTTGGACCGGGCGAAGCTCGGGAAGGGCTCGCCGCGTAATGTCTGAAAAAGGCCATGGGTGGCGGGCGCTAGCCCAGCAGGCGGTCGGTCTCGGTCTTTACGACGCTGTAGCACTCGCAACTCAAGCCCTCCAGCCGCGCCCGGTCCAGCACGGTTATCTGCCCCCGGCTGTATTCGATCACCCCCAGGCGCTGCAGCTTTCCTGCCGCTTCCGTCACGCCTTCGCGGCGTACGCCGAGCATGTTGGCGATCAGTTCCTGGGTCATGGTCAGGCGGTTGCCCGGCAGCCGGTCCAGGGACAGCAGCAGCCACCTGCACAGTTGCTGGTCGATGGAGTGGTGGCGGTTGCACAGGGCGGTCTGGGACATCTGGGTGATCAACGCCTGGGTGTAGCGCAGCATCAGCACCAGCAGGTCACCATGGCGGTTGAATTCTTTCTTCAGGCTGTGGCCCGGCAGGCGCAGGGCGGTGCCGGCGCTTTGCACCACGGCGCGGCTGGAGGTGCTTTCGCCCCCCATGAACAGGGCGATGCCGATCATGCCTTCGTTTCCCACCACGGCGATTTCCGCCGAGGCACCGTTTTCGGTGACGTGCAGCAACGAAACGATGGCGTCCACGGGGAAATACACATGGCGAAGGGTGTCGCCCGGCTCATACAGCACGTCACCCAGCACCAGGTCGAACACCTCCAGGTGCGGGGCCAGGCGCTGCAGGTCTGCGGCTGGCAGCGCGGCCAGCAGGTGGTTGTCGCGTGGCTCGGGCATGGCGGGATACCGCGGCAAGGTGGAGCTTCAGCGTACTCCTTTGTGCTACCCGCGGGTCATTCGTTGAAGGTCGGGGCCAGGGCCTGGGGCCGCGGACGGGCCAAACGGGCGCGGCAGTCGACGCGCACCCAATGCTCGGCACCGTCGTCGACCAAGGTCAGCGGGGCGTTGCCCAGGGCCGTGCCATCCAGGGTCATGGCGGTGGTGGCGTGGGTGCCTGCCTGTACCTGGAAATGGTACAGGGCCGTGCCAAAGCGGTAATGCAACGTGAAGCCCGGCGAGTCTTCGGGCAGCAACGGTTCCAGGCGCAGGGCCGTGCCGGTGCGCTGCACCCCTAGCAGCGACTCGACCAGCAGCCGGTACATCCAGCCAGCCGAGCCGGTGTACCAGGTCCAGCCGCCACGCCCGGCATGGGGCGCGCAACCATAGACGTCGGCGGCCATCACATAGGGCTCGACCTTGTAGACGTCCATGCGCGTGCTGTTGGCGGGGTTGATCAGGTGCAGCAGCTGCCAGGCCTTGGCCGCGTCGCCCAGTTGCGCGAAGGCCATGGCCGCCCACACGGCGGCGTGGGTGTACTGGCCGCCGTTCTCGCGCACGCCAGGCACGTAGCCCTTGATGTAACCAGGGTCCAGGTCGCCATGGTCGAAGGGCGGGTCCAGCAGCAGCACCGCCCGAATGTCGGCCTTGACCAGGTGCTCATCCAGCGATTGCATGGCCTGCACCTGGCGGCTCGCGGCACCGGCACCGGACAGCACCGCCCAGCTCTGGGCGATGGAGTCGATGCGGCATTCCGTGTTGCTGGCGGCACCCAGCACCTGGCCGTTATCGAACCAGGCACGGCGGTACCAGGCGCCGTCCCAGGCGTTGAGTTCCAGGTTGCGTGCCAGCCCGGCAGCGGTGTCGCGGCAACGTTGGGCGAAGGCTGGGTCGCCATGATGCCGGGCCAGGGTTGCGAACTGCTCCAGCAAGCGATGGCTGAAAAAACCCAGCCATACGCTTTCCCCGGCGCCGTGGTGGCCGACGCGGTTCATGCCGTCGTTCCAGTCGCCGCAGCCCATCAAGGGCAGGCCATGCACGCCGCGCGCAAGGCTGTGTTCGATGGCCCGCACGCAGTGCTGGTACAACGGCTCGCTCAGCGGCGAGGTGCCCGGCAGGTCGTAGTAGGACTCTTCGCCGGCCCCCAGGGCGCGACCTTCCAGGTAACCGGCAGGCGCATCGAGCACGCCCAGGTCGCCCGTGACCTCAACGTACCGACAGGTAGCTTCCACCAGCCACAGGTAATCATCCGAGCAGCCCGTGCGCACGCCACGGTTCAGGGGCGGATGCCACCAGTGCTGCACATCGCCTTCCACATATTGGTGGCTGGCGCACAGCAACAGGTGTGCGCGCACCGCGTGCGGGTCGGCGTGCACCATCGCCATGCTGTCCTGCAACTGGTCGCGGTAGCCGATGGCACCGCCAGACTGGTAATACCCACTGCGCGCCTCGAACCGGCAGGCGATCACTTGGTACATCAGCCAGCCGTTGACCATGACGTCCACCGAGGGCACGCCGGTGTCGACCTGGATCGCCCCCAGCACCTGGCGCCAATGCTCGCGCACCTTGCGCAGTTCGGCCGCCGCTGTCTGCCGGCCCCGGTAGCGCTGCACCTGTTGGCTGGCGGCCTGGGCGGAACGTTCCGCGCCCAGGCGCAGCACCACTTCCTGGCTGCTGTCCGCCTCCAGTTCTACCTGCACTTGCAGCGCGGCGCAGGGGTCCAGGCCAGCGCCACGGCGCCCGGACAAGCCGGCATGGCGCATGGCCGCTGGCGCCCCCAGGGTGCCGTTGCGGCCGATGAATTCGGTGCGGTCCGCGCTGACGCCCGCTTCAGGCGTATCACAGTCGAAGAACGCCACACGCTCGCTGAACTCCAGGGAAAAGGCGTTGCGGGCGAACAAGGCGCCGCTGACCGGGTCGGACTCGGTGACCACGTGCATGGCCGAGCGCCCGCGCAGGTCGCCCAGTACCCACTCCACGTAACCGGTGACGGAGACCGAGCGGGGGCGCCCGGAGCGGTTGGTCAGCAGCAGGCGCGAGAATTTCACCGGTGCGTCCAGCGCTACATACACCCACAGCTCGCTGTAAAGGCCATCCTCCTCGTGCTCGAACACGCTGTAGCCGAAGCCGTGGCGGGTCCGGTAGGGGCCCGTGCCTGGGCACGGCAGCGGTGTGGGCGACCAGCAGTGCCCGGTTTCTTCGTCGCGCAGGTAGATGGCTTCGCCGCTACGGTCGGTGACCGGGTCGTTGTGCCAGGGGGTGAGGCGAAACTCGTGGGCGTTTTCCGCCCAGGTGTAGGCGCCCCCGGCCTCCGACACCACTGTGCCAAGGTAAGGGTTGGCCAGCACGTTGGCCCACGGCGCGGGTGTCGGCGAGTTGGCCGTGGTGGTGATCAGGTACTCGCTGCCGTCCAGGCTGAAGCCGCCATGCACGTTGCCCAGCAACAGCGGCACCGCGACAGGCCGCGCGGCCTGGGGCCGCGCACGCTCGGTGCGGGTGGCCGCGAAGGGCGCGTGCACCGGTGATACCCGTCGCCGGTGTATTTGTTCAGCCAGGGTGCCCAGCCCATCGTTGAGAATCAGCCGCGCTACCGACAGCACCAGCAGGCGGTCCTCGCTGGCCATCAGTTGCGCCGGGCGCACGAAAATGCCGCCCGGGCGGTCCAGCAGCGTGGCCTCGCTGCCGGAGGTGATCAGGCCCATGATGCCGTCCTGCAATTGCTGACGGTAGCCGGCCTGGTCCTCGTTCCAGATCACCAGGTCCACCGCCACGCCTTTCTGGCGCCAATAGGCGTGGGCCTGAATGGCCTGGCGCACCAGTTCAATGTTGTCCAGGCTGTGAACCTGCAGCAGCACGATGGGCAGGTCGCCGGAAATCGACTGGCCCCACAGGCCTGGCTGGTTGCGCCGGTTGGCGGCCAGCACGGTGCTGTCGGCGCGCATGGCCGCGTTGGCGTACAGCAGTGACGAGGCCATCTGTTCGAACAGCCGGGCGTCGGCCAGCGTGGCGTTGAGCTGGCGCAGCGATACTTGGCTGTGGGTCCAGCACAGGTCGAAGACCCGATCTGCCAGGTGGCGGTCGCGGTACTTGTTGATCAGGTACAGGCAGTCATCGCGGCTGTCGGCGATGCCCGTCACCAGGTCGATGGTTGCTTTCTGTTCCGGTTGCAGGGTGATACGGCAGCGGATCGCGACCACCGGGTCGAGTACCGCGCCAGCGGTACCGGAGAGTCGCTCGCAGCTTGCGTCCAGCGCCGCCGGTGCGTCCAGGGTGCGTTGGCGCCCGATGAAGCGGGCGCGATCGGTTTCATAGGAAATCGCATCGATGTCCGCCCCGTGGGCCGCCAGCAGATGGCACAGCCACGGCTGGGCTTCGCCACTGTCCCGTGGCCGACGGTTGCAGACGATGGCCTGCAGTGCTGGCAGCAGTTCAGTCTGCACGAACAGCTTGCTGAAAGCCGGGTGCATGGCATCGCTGGTAGCGGCGGTGAGCACCACCTCGGCGTAGGTGGTGATTTCCAGTGTGCGCGCGCTGGTGCCGCGGTTGGTCAGGTGCAGGCGTCGCAGCTCGATATCGTCTTCCGGTGACACGACGATTTCCAGGTGACTGTCGACCCCCAGGTGGCGCGTGCGGAACTCGGCCCGCGAATCACTGAAGATCGCTTCGTGGTGCTCGGTACGGCTCAGGGTCGGCTGGTGGCTGGTGGACCAGAATGTACCGCTGCGCACATCACGCAGGTAGCAGAAGGTGCCCCAGTTGTCCTGTGTCGTGTCCTCCTGCCAGCGGGTCACGGCCATGTCCTGCCGACGGCTGTAGCCACCCCCGGCGCTGGTGAGCATAACGTGGTAACGGCCGTTGGACAGCAGCTGCACGGCGGGGCGTTTGTGGCCAGGGTCGACGAATACGCGAATACCGTTGTCCTGTGCCGGGCCGCTCTCACCCAGCACCGGTGAGTGGGCGGTCTGCAGGTAAGGGGCGCAAGCGCGCGGTACGCGTTCCTGCAACAGCAGCAGGGCCGACTGCAAGGCGGGGTCGGCCTCGAAGCGCCGTTGCATGGGTTGGCCCAGCAGCAGGCTGGTCAGCGCCAGCAGGCTCATGCCCTGGTGGTGGGCCATGAACGACTGCACCACGGCGAACCGCTGGCCACGCGGCAGGCGTGCTTCGGTGTAGTCCAGCGCTTCGTACAGCCCGAAGCGCCCGGCCAGGCCTTGGCGGGCCAGCACCTGCAGGTTGCGGCTGGCGGCGGGGGCGTCAACCATCAGCGCCAGCACGCTGGCATAAGGGGCGATGACGATATCATTGCTCAGGCCGCGCTTGAGCCCCAGGCCTTGAACACCGAAGGCGCGGTACTGGTAATTGAGCTGCGCGTCCAGGCTGTAATAGCCCGACTCCGATACCCCCCACGGCACACCCAGGGTGTGGCCATGGTGGATCTGCACGGCCACCGCCGCGTGGCAGGTCTGGTCCAGCAGGCTGCCGGGGTAGTGGGGCATCACCAGCAGGGGCATCAGGTACTCGAACATCGAGCCGGTCCAGGACAGCAGCGTCGGCACCCCGGCGTTTTCCCCCAGCAGCCGGCCCAGGGTGAACCAGGCGCGCTGCGGCACCTGGCCCTGGGCGATGGCGATGAAGTGGGTCAGACGTGCTTCCGACGCCAGCAGGTCGTAGTAGCCACTGTCGCGGCGATGCTCGTCGACGTTGTAGCCGATCACGAACAGGTCCCGTTCGGTGTCGTAGAGCAGGCTGTAGTCCATCACCGCCAGGTCGTCCACCAGGGCCGTCAGGCGTGCCAACGTGGCCAGGCGGGCCTGAGCGGTGCTGCGCACCCGGGTGACCGCCACATGATGCTC